>NZ_QSIG01000040.1:0-30782 GCF_003468525.1 Prevotella sp. AM34-19LB
AGCACCTGCATGCCGAATGCAGTGGGTCTTCCACCATCTCTTTAGAAGTTACGACAGAAATCTATCAGATATAGCCAATATCAGACTTCATTCTGTCTCAGGACACACTTTCGAGCTGCAAAAGTACGGCATTTTTTCGAGATAAACTAACAAAATCGTATAAATCTCTTGCCATCTTTGAGAAAATCAGCCCGATTTTTGCTCTTTATCAAAATAAATCGTATCTTTGCAAAGATTATGTAGCAAAGCAGAAATCAATATTATACTAAACAATAAACATTTGTAACTATGGAACAAATTAAAAACGATCAGCTCACCGTTGAAATTTCAGCGCACGGAGCAGAACTCAAGAGCATCAAGGATGCCAATGGTAACGAATATCTCTGGGATGGCGACAAGGAATTCTGGGGCGGACAGTCTCCTCTCCTCTTCCCTATCGTAGGCGGATTGTGGAAGGGCGTCTATCGCATCGGCGACAAGGAATACACCCTGCCACGTCACGGCTTTGGCAAACTCGTAGATTTCAAGCTCGTTGGCAAGACCGGCGATCGTCTTACCTTCGCCCTCATCGACAACGAGGAAACCTTCGAGAACTATCCATTCCACTTCAACCTCGCCGTTTCCTATCGCCTTGCCGGAAACGAACTCCACGTTATCTGGCACGTTGAGAATACCGACGACAAGGTAATCTACTTCCAGATTGGCGGTCACCCTGCATTCAAGGTACCAGGCTGCAAGAAGGGCGAAAAGCTGAAGGCTTTCCTCAAGCTCGACAACGAGGCTCCTACCCGTCTCTTCGCTACCATCGGAGGCTGCATTGACCCTAACGCCCGCGAGACCGTTCAGACCGACAACGGTATCCTGGAGGTAACAGACGAATCATTCGCCGATGATGCCTACATCTTCGACAAGAGCCAGGTGAAGCAGATTTCCCTGCTCAACGAGAAGGGCGATCCACACGTAACCGTAGAGTTCAAGACTCCTGCCGTAGGTGTCTGGAATCCGGGCAACCACGCTCCATTCGTCTGCATCGAACCTTGGTTCGGTACCTGCGACTGGGCAGAATACACCGGCGAATTCAAGGACAAGTACATGATGAACAGCCTGCAGCCAGGTGCCAGCTTCATGAGTGAATACATCATCAGAATCGAAAAATAATGGAAGAAAAAGATAATTTGCAGCTCCCCGAGAACGCATTTCGCGAACTCAAGGACGGGGAGGAATACAAGCCGCTGATGTCGCCAGACAAGGTTTATCCTGAGGTAAACGGATGGTCGGTGACCTGGGGTATCGTGATGGCCGTCATCTTCTCTGCCGCCGCAGCCTATCTGGGCTTGAAGGTGGGTCAGGTGTTCGAGGCAGCCATCCCTATCGCTATCATCGCCGTGGGCGTAAGTACCGCCACTAAGCGAAGCAAGGCGCTCGGCGAGAATGTCATCATCCAGAGCATCGGAGCCTGCTCGGGTGCCGTAGTGGCAGGAGCCATCTTCACCCTGCCAGCCATCTACATCCTGCAGGCTAAATATCCGGAAATGACTACTTCGTTTGTGAAAATCTTCATGGCTTCTGCCCTGGGAGGCGTATTGGGAATCCTGTTCCTGATTCCTTTCCGCAAGTACTTCGTAAGCGATATGCACGGCAAATATCCATTCCCTGAGGCAACAGCCACCACGCAGGTGCTAGTGAGCGGAGCCAAGGGAGGCGACCAGGCTAAGCCCCTGCTCATAGCCGGACTGGTGGGTGGTCTTTACGACTTCATCGTAGCCAGTCTGGGATGGTGGAACGAGAACTTCACTTCCCGTGTGGTAAGTCTGGGATGCGACCTTGCCGACAAGGCGAAGCTCGTGTTCAAGGTGAACACAGGTGCAGCCGTATTGGGATTGGGTTACATCATCGGATTGAAATACGCCTTCTTCACCTGCCTGGGTTCACTCGTAGTATGGTGGCTGATAGTGCCAGGCATGAGTGTTATCTTCCACGACAGCGTGCTCAGCGCCTGGGATCCTAGCATCGTGAAGACCGTGGGTGAGATGAGTCCGGAGGAAATCTTCCGTGCCTACGCCCGCAGCATTGGTATCGGCGGTATCGCCATGGCTGGTATCATCGGCATCATCAAGAGCTGGGGCATCATCAAGAGCGCCGTAGGACTTGCCGCCAAGGAACTGAAGGGCAAGAGCGATGTGGATGAGAACGTGAAGCGCACCCAGCGCGACATTTCTTTCAAGATTATCGCCATCGGTTCGCTCGTCACCATCCTCGTCACCTTCCTCTTCTTCTGGTTTGGTGTGATGGATGGCAATCTGCTCTTCGCCGTCATCGCCATCCTGCTGGTGGCAGCCATCGCCTTCCTCTTTACTACCGTGGCAGCCAATGCCATCGCCATCGTGGGTTCCAACCCTGTATCAGGAATGACCCTGATGACGCTCATCTTCGCCTCTGTGGTGATGGTGGCTGTAGGACTGAAGGGCCCAGGCGGAATGCTTGCAGCCCTGATTATGGGCGGTGTGGTTTGTACCGCTCTCTCTGTGGCAGGTTCGTTCATTACCGACCTGAAGATTGGTTACTGGCTGGGCACTACGCCTAAGAAGCAGGAGGGATGGAAATTCCTCGGCACCCTGGTGAGTGCGGCTACCGTGGGCGGCGTGATGATGCTGCTCAACGAGACCTACGGATTCGCTTCCGGATCTCTGGCAGCACCTCAGGCGAATGCGATGGCTGCGGTCATCGACCCGCTGATGAATGGTGTGGGTGCACCTTGGATTCTCTACGGCATCGGAGCCGTGATTGCCATCGTGCTCACTTACTTCAAAATTCCAGCCCTGGCCTTTGCCTGGGTATGTTTATTCCATTGGAGCTGAACGTTCCGCTGCTGGTAGGTGGCGCCATCAACTGGTATGTTACTTCACGCAGCAAGGA
This sequence comes from Prevotella sp. AM34-19LB, assembly GCF_003468525.1. Classification (NCBI taxonomy): domain Bacteria; kingdom Pseudomonadati; phylum Bacteroidota; class Bacteroidia; order Bacteroidales; family Prevotellaceae; genus Prevotella; species Prevotella sp. AM34-19LB. The sequence goes on from NZ_QSIG01000040.1 coordinate 2,917, forward strand.
TGCCAAGGTGAATGCGGAGCGTGGCGAGAAGGGTACGCTCATCGCCAGCGGTTTCATTGCCGGTGGAGCCTTGATGGGTGTGGTCAGCGCCCTGCTGAAGTTTGGCGGCGTAGAGGCCAGCATCGCAGACAGCTGGTGGGCTAACCCAATGTCTGAGGTCTGCTCGCTCATCGCCTACATCTGCCTGATAGGTTTCTTTATCAGAGCAACGAAGAAATAATCTGATTCTAAAAAATCTGATTTAAAGAATAACCTGATTAAAAAGAATAAAAACAAAAAGAGGGTGTGTCATAAGTCTATGGCGCACCCTCTTTTTTTAGTTTTTCAATGATTGAGTAGTTACCGTCTTAAAGTAACTAAAACAAGAAAGAATATAGTGCTGGTACAATAAATAACTTTACAGATTGAGCATAACGAAAAAATCTCTTAAGAGAAGCTGTCGTTTTCCTTAAGGAAAAATATATTTTCCCTTAAGGAAAAAAATAAAAACCCTTAAGGGAAAATTCTCCATCTCTTTTTTCCCCGTTTTTCGGGCGTTTCCGCCTGTTTTTCTCTTCCTTGAATATTATTTACACAGATATGAAGAGAAGATGGAGATGGATTCCAGGTATGGTTGCCTAATATTAAATGCCAGACCATCTTTTTCTAGATGCGTCCGGCATTTTTTCATCCATCTAATATCATTTTTCGAAAATTATCCGTATCTTTGCATTCGGAATTTTTAAATATAAAGAAAAATGAAAAAAGCAATATTCTCTTTGCTCCTCATGGCAGCATCTGTCATCGGAGCCAGCGCTCAGGGCAGCGCAACAACAGCCCAGAACCCACAGGATGTGGATGTACTCTATGCCAAGAACCTCCTGGCTGTAGGAACAGAGGCTCCAGCCTTTCCTGCTCTCAAGAAGGGAACATGGACGGTATTGGATTTCTGGGCTACCTGGTGTCCTGATTGCCGTAGAGAGATTCCTACCGTCAAGGAGATGTTCCAAAAGTATGGCACCCGTGCCAAGTTCATCGGTGTATCCATGGATACCGACAAGCAGAAGCTCGACAACTACACCCAGGCAAACGGCGTGGAATGGGAACAGTACAGCGAGTTCAAGAAGTGGAAGGAAACCCAGATTTCCAAGGATTACAAGATCTCATGGCTCCCTACCATGTATCTCATCAACCCAGAGGGCAAGGTAGTTTATACCACCGTACTCGCTGAGCGCATGGCAAAGAAGCTGGCAGAAATCTTCCCAGAGAAGTAAGAAAGAAAAATGGCAACCGAATTATTTCCGGTTGCCATTTTTTGAGATAACATAGCAAAATGCTATTTCTTCCTCAAACTTTCGCGGTATTTCAATGGCGACATGTGGAGATGCTCCCTCACATACTTGCCAAAGAAAGATGTGTTGGAGAAACCGAGAATGCCCGAAATCTCCTTGATGGTCTTCGAGGTGGAACGGAGAAAATAAGTGATGTCGGCAAGCGTGTATTCCGTAATCCACTCTATCGCCGTCTTGCCCGAATGGCGCTTGCAGATGATGGAGAGATACTTCGGAGTGATGCAGAGCTTGCGAGCGAAATTCTCCACCGGCTGATGCTTCACTTCCGCCTGCTGCAACAGCTCCAGAAACTGATCGAAAAGTTCGCTTGAACTGGAGTTCAACTCCTCCTTCGGCATATCCTCCAGCAGCATGTTGCTCACCGCCAGGAGCGCACTCTTCAAGAGCGTCTCCACAATTTCTCGGCGATAAGGCTTCCACGAAGTGCGATCGCTGAACGACGGATCCAGGCACAAACTCACCAGATCGGTGAACTTGGCATAGAATACCCTATCCACCTCGTTCATCTTCAACACAGACACCTTGCTCACATACATCGCCCGATTCCATACCGAAATATGAGAACGAAGGATATTCAGCATGCCGTGATTGCTCACACACATCGCCGTGCACGCAAAATCGCCCGACACCTCCACGATGTCGAGTGTAGAGTTGGGAGGACAGATAAAGATATCGCCCTTCTCTACCAAGAGGGTATTGCCATTATACATCAGCTTCAGACTGCCGCGCAAGCAAGATGCAATCATGTTCATCTGCAATCTTACGGGGTCGGGGTTCTGCAACACCTTGACATTGTCTATAATCAGGATGTCTTCATCGAGATAACTGGCAGTAATCTCTGCGCTCTGAGCAAATTCGCCATCCTCTACGCGCTGTTTAAAATCCTTCTGTTCCTGTTTTGCCATAATTCTTATTTAATATATCCACTCCGGAAACCGATGGTTTCTAGAATGCCTCACGATACTTGTTCTCGTCCTTGTCTTCGAGCATGGAAAGATAGCTCTGATAGCGGCTGGCAGCAATATAATGCTCCTCTACAGCCTTGATGACAGCACAGCCCGGTTCGTGGGTATGGGTGCAGTCGGAGAACTTACAGTTCTGCGAGAACTTGAAAATCTCCTTGAAATAGCTGGTGAGTTCCTCCTTCTCTATATCGAAGGTTCCGAAGCCCTTGATGCCCGGAGTATCAATGAGATAGCCCCCTTCCGGCAGTTCCAGCATCTCGCTGAAGGTGGTGGTATGCATTCCGCTGTTATGCGCCTCGCTGATTTCGGCGGTGCGCTGTCCGGCATCCGGAATGAGCTGGTTGATGAGGGTTGACTTGCCTACGCCACTGTTGCCGCTGAGCAGCGACTTCTTGTCACGGATGAGCGGACGCAATTCATCAACGCCCTCACCGGTAGCAGCCGAAATCTCTACACACTGGTAACCAATGGTCTCATAGAGGGTGCGCATCATTTTCTCGTAGCGCAGCTCTTCTTCGGTAAGAAGATCGCACTTGTTGAACACGATGATGACGGGCACTCTATATGCCTCGGCTCCAGCCAGAAATCGGTCGATGAAGGTGGTGGAAGTCTCTGGGTAATTCACGGTAACCACAAGCAGTGCCTGATCGAGATTAGCCGCAAGGATGTGACTCTGCTTGCTGAGGTTGGGTGATTTACGGATGATATAGTTCTGGCGGTCTTCGATGGAAGAGATGAACGCTGTGCCCTCCTGGTTGGTGATGAGCTGCACATAGTCGCCCACCGCCACAGGATTGGTGCTGCGGATGCCCTTTAATCGGAAATTGCCCTTGATTTTGCTTTCAATCAGCTGGCCATCGTCAGTCTTGACGGTGTACCAGCTGCCTGTATTCTTAATAACGAGTCCTCTCATTATCACATATTAATAATGTAAGTCTGAAAAACATGACGTCTTTCTAGACTGTCATGATTTCCTTTTCCTTCTCGTCCATCAAACCTTCGAGCTGCTTGATGTACTTGTCGTGAAGCTTCTGCAAATCGTTCTCTGCATCCTTCTCCAAGTCCTCTGAAAGACCATCCTTGATAGCCTTCTTCAGCTTTTCCTTGATTTCCTGACGCACATTGCGAACCTCAATCTTGGCACGCTCAGCAATCTTGTTGCACTGCTTAACCAGCTCCTTACGGCGCTCACCGGTAGGCTGAGGGATACCGAGACGTACAATCTCGCCATTGTTCTCTGGAGTAATACCCACACCGCTGTCCATGATAGCCTTCTCAATGTCCCTGATAGCCTTCTTGTCCCAAGGGCGGATGGCGATGGTGCGGGCATCAGGAGTGGTTACGGTAGCCACCTGATTCAATGGAACCATACTGCCATAGCTGTTAACACGCACGCCGTCGAGGATAGCCACGTTAGCACGACCTGCACGAACATGAGAGAGCTCTTCTGCGAGATACATTGCAGCCATCTCCATACGCTCTGCTGCTGAATTCAAAGTTTCTTTTACGTCGATCATAGTCTGTATATTTTTTGTTTATTATTTTATTAATTCCAATCGTTTCAGTTCTTCGCCCACATAGTTGGTGAGTTCCACAAACTGCTGGATGCTGAGCTGCTCAGGGCGCTTGGTCATCATGTCTGTGGTGTAGAAATCCTCACGTGGGGTTACACCCGGGAACATCTGCTTGAGGCTTACACGGAGCATCTTGCGGCGCTGGTTGAACACGGTCTTCACCAGTCGCTTGAAGAGTTTCTCATCACATCCCAGTTCGGTCACCTCGTTACGGGTCATGCGGATGACGGCACTCTTCACCTTTGGCGGTGGATTGAACACGCCCTCATCTACGGTGAAGAGATACTCCACATCATACCATGCCTGGATGAGTACGCTGAGGATGCCATACGCCTTGTTGCCCGGCTCGGAAGCCATACGCAAGGCCACCTCTCGCTGGATCATACCCGTGCAGCAAGGAATGAGGTCCTTGTAGTCGAGCATCTTGAAGAAGATCTGCGAAGAGATATCGTATGGATAGTTGCCCGTGAGCACGAACTGCTTTCCATCGAATATCTGGTTGAGATCCATCCTCAGGAAATCCTCTCCGATGATGTTATCCTTCAGCGTAGGGAAGTTCTCGTGGAGATATGCTACCGACTCAGAATCGATTTCCACCGCCTTTACCGAGCGAGGCTTCTCTACGAGATATTGGGTAAGAACGCCCATACCCGGTCCGATTTCAAGAACAGGTATATCAGGGCAGGCATCCACCGTGTCGGCGATGCGCTTGGCTATGTTGAGGTCAGTAAGGAAGTGCTGACCTAGATTTTTCTTTGGCTTTACAGCTTTCATACGTTCTATACAATATTGATATATTTATTTTGCAAAAATACGATTATTTTTCGAGAAATCACCCCTTGAATGCTTTTTTTTTCATCTTTTATATAAAAAAGGGGAAATAAAAAGGAGCCTAACCGTTTATTTATGCTAAAAATATGAGAAAGTAGTGCCATATAAGCGATAAAAGTGTTACCTTTGCAGCTATGATGGAAAAGAAAAAGATAGCAAACAATATTTGGCAGGTGGCACTCTCCTTGTTTCTAGGCGGTGCCATCCTCTATTGGATGTATCGCGGATTCGACTTCAAGCAGGTGGAGGAGGTACTACTCCACAAGATGAGCTGGACCTGGATGCTGCTGTCGTTCCCCTTCGGCATCTCGGCGCAGCTTTTCAGAGGATGGAGATGGAAGCAGGCGCTGGAACCCATCGGCGAGAAGGCGCGCAGCAGCGTAAGCATCAACTCCATATTCCTCTCGTATGCCCTGAGCCTCGTCATCCCCCGCTCGGGTGAATTTGCAAGATGTGCCGTACTGAAGAGATGGGACGGCGTTTCGTTTCCGAAAGCACTGGGCACCGTGGTGACTGAGAGAGCCATCGACTCGCTGCTCGTATTACTCATCGCAGGACTGGTGTTCCTGATGCAGATTCCCGTCTTCCTGAACTTCTTCGACAAGACGGGCACGAGCATGGACAGCATCCTGGGCAACTTTACAGCCACCGGATACCTGGTTACCGCCATCTGCGGCATCGCCGTACTCTTCCTGGCTCACATGCTGCTCAAGAAATTGGCTATATATAATAAGGTGAAAGCTACGCTGAGCGGACTCTGGCAGGGAGTAATCTCGCTGAAGGGCGTGAGAAACGTGCCGCTCTACATCGCCTTCACTCTGGGCATCTGGCTGAGCTACTTCCTGCACTATTATCTCACCTTCCAGTGCTTCGAATCTACGAGCCATCTCAATCTGATGTGCGGACTGGTGACCTTCATCGTAGGAAGCATAGCGGTAATCGTACCTACGCCCAACGGAGCGGGTCCATGGCATTTCGCCGTGAAGACGATGCTCATCCTCTATGGCATCCAGCAGAACGACGCCCTCTACTTCGTGCTCATCGTTCACTCCGTGCAGACCCTGCTCGTCATCCTGCTGGGCATCTACGGATGGATAGCACTAGCGTTTACGAAGAAGCATAACATTCAAAAACAAAAAGAACATTAACATTTTAAATAAAGATATTATGGCTGACATTAAGAATCTTAGTCCAGTGGAAATCTGGCGTAATTTCGACAAGTTGACACAAGTTCCACGTCCATCAGGACATTTGGAGAAAATTCAGGCTTATTTGCTCGACTGGGCAAAAGAAGCCGGCGTAGAGGCTTTCCAGGATGCTGCCGGAAACATCGTGATGCGCAAACCTGCTACTCCTGGCATGGAGAACCGCAAGGGCGTCATCCTCCAGGCTCACATGGACATGGTTCCTCAGAAGGCACCTGAGAGCAACCACGACTTCGAGAACGACCCTATCGAGACCATCATCGACGGTGACTGGGTGCGTGCCAACAAGACCACTCTGGGTAGCGACGACGGTCTGGGTGTAGCTACCATTATGGCTGTGATGGAAGCTAAGGACCTGCAGCACGGACCAGTAGAGGGTCTGATCACTGCTGATGAGGAGACAGGCATGTTTGGTGCCAACGGTCTTCCTGAGGGCGAGTTGAACGGTGACATTCTCCTGAACCTCGATACAGAGGTATGGGGTGAGTTCGTAATCGGCAGCGCTGGCGGTATCGACATTACTGCAACACTCGACTATAAGGAGGTTGAGACAGACAAGGAAGATGCAGCCGTGAAGGTTACCTTGAAGGGATTGAAGGGCGGTCACTCCGGCATCGAGATCAACGAAGGCAGAGCCAACGCCAACAAGTGCATGGTTCGCTTCGTACGCGAGGCCATCTCTGAGCTCGACGCACGTCTGGCTTCATGGCAGGGCGGCAACATGCGCAATGCCATCCCATTCCAGGCACAGGTAGTACTCACCCTGCCAAAGGAGAACGTAGAGGCACTGAACGACATGGTAGCCGACTGGAAGGACGAGATCTGCGATGAGTTCAACGGCATCGAAAACATCGAGAACATTGAATTCTTCACCGAGAACGTAGAGACTCCAGCTACAGAGGTTCCTGCAGAGATTCAGGACAACCTGGTAGATGCCATCTATGCCTGCCACGACGGCGTATTACGTATGGCTCCATCTATGCCAGGCATCGTAGAGACATCTTCTAACCTCGCCATCATCGAGATTGGCGGCGGCAAGGCTGCCATCAAGATTCTGACCCGTTCCAGCCACGAGTACTACAAGATGTATCTCGCTACCATGATGGAGAGCTGCTTCAACATGGCTGGCATGAAGGTAGAGTTCAGCGGTGCATACGGAGGCTGGAACCCTAACCCTAAGAGCGACATCCTGGAGCATGTACTGAAGGTTTACAAGGAGCAGAACGGCAAGGACGGCGTAGTGCAGGCTGTTCACGCAGGTTTGGAGTGCTCTATCATCCTGGGCAAGTATCCTCACCTCGATGTAGTTTCATTTGGTCCTACATTGCTCAGCCCTCACACAGCCAATGAGCGTTGCCAGATTAGCTGCGTGGCTCCTTTCTGGAACCTGATGAAGCAGCTCCTGGCTGAGATTCCTACTAAATAAAAAAAAAGAAATTACAAAATGATGAAAAAAAGAAAGCCGGGAAAGAAATTTCTCGGCTTTTTTGTTCCTTTTCTCAATAAAAATCATTACCTTTGCAGGCGATTTGGCAAGAACTGTAAAATCTGATAAGAACAGAATGCAGAAAAACTTGCAGATGTTTCATTAAATAACAACCAAAATGGACGATTATCACGCGGAGAACAATAACGAATTGTAAGGCGTGGAGATTCAGCAACCGTAAGCCCACAAGAAGGGTGCAACCCTATGCTCATCTCCATACCCAAACCTTTTATTATTTGGAGATTAGCAAACAATGAAGACTTTCTGGAATATCGATAAGAATCTGACTGCACTCAACGAGTGGCAGCCAAACTGTTGGGTACAGGTAACATGTCCAACCGACGAAGACCAGCGACTGCTGGAAGAAGAATTCAAGATTCCTGATTATTTCCTTTCGGATATCAGCGATACCGATGAGCGTGCCCGCTACGAATACGACGACGGCTGGATGCTCATTATTCTCCGTATCCCTTACGTCAAGGAAATACGCAGCCGCACACCATATACCACTGTGCCGCTAGGCATCATCCACAAGCGCGACGTAACCATTACCGTATGCTTCTACGAAACCAATATGATGATAGACTTCGTAAGCTACCAGCAGAAGCGCGGCGAAGGATTCACCGACTATGTGGATATGATCTTCCGACTCTTCCTCTCTTCTGCCGTATGGTATCTGAAACGACTCAAGCAGATCAATTCGCTCATCGAGAAGGCCAAGAGAAATCTGGACCACGGCGTGAACAACGAAAGCCTGATAGGCCTGAGCCGCCTGCAGGACTCCCTCACCTACTTCACCACTTCTATCCGAGGCAACGAAACCCTGCTCTCGAAACTGAAGTTCAAGCTGCAGGTGGATGAGCTGGATGCTGACCTGATCGAGGACGTAAACATCGAGATGACGCAGGCTAGGGAAACCACCAGTATCTACTCCGACATTCTGGAATCTACGATGGATACCTACTCGAGCATCATCAACAACAATATGAATACCACGATGCGTACCCTCACCAGTATCAGTATCGTCATGATGTTGCCAACGCTGATTTCATCCTTATTTGGTATGAACCTGATTAACGGCATGGAAGAGAGTCCTTACGGATTCGCCTTCGCCCTGGTACTCTCGTTCATCGTCTCAGGCTTAAGCTGGGGCTTCCTGAGATACAAACGACTGTTATAAATATTGGAACAATTATAGCTGGAAAATGCAGCCCTAAGGGCTTCTATTGTTATAAAAGTATAAAAAATCGAATATCTTGACTAGATATTCGATTTTTTTGTTTAAGTTTGCAGAATTAATATAATAAATATTTTTGTGGGTCGAATCGTCCGAGACGACTACCGGCCAAAGAAACTCGAATCATAAACTAAACAAAGTGACATGATGGACTCTCAAGAAAACGCTCTGTTGCAGCAGAGCACCCTGGATCCTGCCAAGAAGGCATACGCCACCAAGCAGGAAGTACTCGAAAGAGTAAAAGAAATTGCTCATAGCGCAGAAGTTCCTAACAAAGAGGAGCTTGATATGCTGAAGACAATTTTCTACAAGATTCATCTCGCAGAAAGAGATGCGCAGACAAAAGAGTATCTCGCAGCAGGTGGTGACCCTGAAAAGTATGTTCTCTTACCAGATGACACAGAAGAAGCCTTCAAGGCCGAAATGCAGATTATCAAGGAAAAGAGAGCCAAGATCTTCCTTCAGCAGGAAGAGGAAAAGCAGGAAAACCTTGCGAAGAAACTCGAGATTATCGAAAAGATCAAAGCAATGACCACTTCGCCAGAAGAGGCCAACAAATCATATCAGGAATTCAAGACCCTGCAGCAGGAATGGAAGGAAATCAAGGCTATCCCTGCTGACAAGGCAAACGAGGTATGGAAGAACTACCAGCTCTACGTGGAGCAGTTCTACGACCTTCTGAAACTCAACAACGAGGCTCGCGAATACGACTTCAAGAAGAATCTTGAGGCAAAGACTAAGCTCTGCGAGGCTGCCGAGAAGCTCGCAGAGGAGCCAGATGTAATCTCTGCTTTCCACCAGTTGCAAGACCTGCACCAGGAATACCGCGAAATCGGTCCTGTAGCAAAGGAACTGCGCGAGGAAATCTGGACCCGCTTCAAGAACGCAAGTACCGTAATCAACAAGAAGCACCAGCAGCACTTCGAGGATCTGCGTGCCAAGGAGGAGGAGAATCTTGCTAACAAGACTTCCCTCTGCGAAAAGATTGAGGCTATCAATCTGAAGGAGAAGAAGCAGGCTTCCGATTGGGAGGATGCTACCAAGGCTATCATCGAGATTCAGGGTGAATGGAAGAAGATAGGCTTTGCTCCTCAGAAGATGAACGTGAAAATCTTTGAGCGCTTCCGTATCGCTAACGACGAATTCTTCAGCAAGAAGGCTGAATTCTTCAAGAATATCAAGAGCCAGTATGCAGAGAATCTCGAGAAGAAACAGAAGCTCGTGGAGAAGGCTAAGCAGTTGGCAGATAGCACCGAGTGGAAGAAGACCGGCGACAAGCTGATTCAGATGCAGAGAGAATGGAAAAACATAGGCTACGTGCCTCGCAAGCAGGGCGACCAGCTCTGGAAGGAATTCCTCGGCGCATGCAATAAGTTCTTCGACGCACGCAACAAGCTGAATGCCGGTGCACGCAGCGAGGAGCATGCCAACCTGGACAAGAAACGTGAGATTATCGCCAAGCTCAACGAGTTGGTTGAGAACGCCGGCGAGCACTTCCAGAAGAATATGCAGGACCTCATCGCAGAGTACAACGCTGTAGGTCACGTACCATTCAAGGAGAAGGACAAGGTTTACCAGGAGTATCACGAGGTGATGGACAAGCTCTACAAGACCTTGCGTTCCAACAATGCCAAGCGCCATATCCACAACTTCAAGAACAGCCTCAAGAATGTTGCCGAGAAAGGTGTCAACGCATTAGACAACGAGCGTGGCAGACTGTTGCGTCGCTACGACCAGCTGCGCGCTGAGATTACTACCTACGAGAACAACCTCGGCTTCCTCAATGCTGCCAGCAAGAAGGGTAATAGCCTGGTAGAGGAAATGAACCGCAAGGTAGAAAAGCTCAAAGAAGACTTGAAACTCGTAAAGGAGAAAATCAAGGCTATTGATGCAGAGAACAAGTAAAAGATTTTATTGAAATCAAATAAGAGGGTGTGCCATAAGTCCATGACACACCCTCTTTTCTTTTGAAGAACAGAATAGAATACGAAGTTCTCCCCAATCCCCAAAAGGTAAATATACGAAAAAGCATCTTTCGAAATGAAAGATGCTCTCTAGTTGGGATACCCGGACTCGAACCAGGAATGACAGGACCAGAATCTGTAGTGTTACCATTACACCATATCCCAATATCACTGCAATCTCAAGCATATTGTTTCTCAATTGCGGGTGCAAAGGTACAACTTTTTTTTGAATCACCAAAATTTTTCAGCACTTTTTTCTAAAAAATCTCAATTTTTTCTGTTTTCTATGGCTTTTTCGGGTATTTAGCGTATCTTTGTACCATAATTACATATAATAAGGTAGTAAATAAAGAAAATAAAAAAATAAAGAAAGATTAAATGAACACAGTTAAACAACTCGTAGAGACTATTAAGGAAGGAATACAGGAGAAAAAAGGTCAAGACATCGTTATCGCCGACCTCAGTGAAATGGATGGCACCATCGCCAAATATTTCATCATCTGCCAGGGTGGATCACCTACACAGGTAGAAGCCATCGCAGAATCTGTGGGCGACATGTGCCGCAAGAACCTTGGCGAAAAGCCGGTGAATGTGGCAGGTCTGGGCAACGACCAGTGGGTGGCTATGGACTTTGTGGATGTTCTCGTTCACATCTTCCTGCCAGAGGTACGCGCCTATTACGACCTGGAGCATCTCTGGGCAGACGCCAAGCTTACCCATATTCCGAATCTCGACTAATTCCCAAGAATGCCGAACATGGCAGCAGACTCTACAAATGCTTCAAGAACGGCATTAAGAAAGATGATGCACTAAAACAGCGCATCAAGAGAGAAAAAAAGAGCATACATCAAATAGAAATAAACAATAACAATGGAACAAAGCAACAACTTCAATAATCCTGGCGGAGGAAAAGGTCCGAAGATGCCTAGGTTTAACATGAATTGGCTCTACACCATTATCCTCATCGCCTCATCGCTTTGTTTTTCAGTGGCGGTGGTGATGCCTTGGGCGGAAGCGCAGCCAAGGAAGCCACCTATACAGAATTCAAGCAATATGTAGATAAGGGATACGTGCTGAGCGTAGTAGCCAACAAGACGGAAAGTACTCTCAAGATATATATCAACCCGAAATATACGAGAGATGTCTATAAAATGAGCGCCCAGAGCGTAGGACCGAATCCTTACGTCAAGGTACAGTTCGGTTCGATCGACGAGGTAGATCGCTACGCCAACGAAATGGTGAAGGAGAAGAAAATCCGTTCCTTCAGTTACGATAACCAGAAGAGCAATGATTTCTGGAATCTCGTAATGAGCGTTGCCCCTCTCCTCCTCTTCTTCCTCTTCATCTACTGGATGTCGGGCAGAATGGGAAGCGGTATGAGTAACATGGGCGGCGGCATCTTCAATGTAGGTAAGAGCAAGGCAAAGATGTACGAGAAGGGAAATTCCCTGGGAATCACCTTCAAGGATGTTGCCGGACAGGAAGGTGCCAAGCAGGAAGTAGAGGAAATCGTGGAATTCCTCAAGAATCCGCAGAAATATACCGATCTGGGTGGTAAGATTCCTAAGGGCGCATTGCTCGTTGGTCCTCCAGGAACCGGTAAGACTCTCCTGGCAAAGGCTGTTGCTGGCGAAGCTGGCGTACCATTCTTCTCCATGAGCGGTTCAGACTTTGTAGAGATGTTCGTCGGCGTGGGTGCATCGCGCGTACGCGACCTCTTCCGCCAGGCAAAGGAGAAGGCTCCTTGCATCATCTTCATCGATGAGATCGATGCTGTGGGCCGTGCCCGCAGCAAGAACCCGGCAATGGGCGGAAACGACGAGCGAGAGAACACGCTCAACGCCCTGCTTACAGAGATGGACGGTTTCGGTACCAATAGTGGTGTCATCATTCTGGCAGCTACCAACCGTGTAGATATGCTCGACAGCGCCCTGCTCCGTGCAGGCCGTTTCGACCGAGAAATCCACGTAGATCTTCCAGGCTTGAACGAGCGCAAGGCCATCTTCCTGGTCCATCTCAAGCCTATTAAGATAGATGACACAGTGGACGTGGATCTTCTGGCTCGTCAGACTCCGGGCTTCTCGGGTGCCGATATTGCAAATGTATGTAACGAGGCAGCCCTCATTGCTGCCCGCCACGACAAGAAGGCGGTATGCAAACAGGATTTCCTTGATGCCGTAGATAGAATCGTAGGCGGACTGGAGAAGAAGACCAAGGTAATGACTGCCGATGAGAAACGAAGCATCGCACTCCATGAGGCAGGCCATGCAACCATTTCCTGGTTCTGTCAGTATGCCAATCCACTCATCAAGGTTACGATCGTGCCTCGTGGTCAGGCACTCGGAGCAGCCTGGTATCTCCCTGAGGAGCGACAGATTACCACCAAGGAGCAGATGCTCGATGAGATGTGCTCGCTGATGGGTGGACGTGCAGCCGAGGAACTCTTCACCGGTCATATTTCTTCTGGTGCGATGAACGATCTGGAACGCGCAACCAAGAGTGCGTACGGAATGGTGGCTTATCTGGGTATGAGCAAGACATTGCCAAATATCTGCTATTACAACCAGAACGAGTATTCATTCCAGCGTCCATACTCAGAGACTACAGCCCGCGAGATAGACAAGGAGGTTCTGCAGATGGTGAACGAGCAATACACCCGTGCCAAGAACATCCTGATGGAGCACAAGGAGGGTCACAACGCCCTTGCCGAGCTGTTGATTCAAAAAGAGGTGATCATGGCAGAAGACGTGGAGCACATCTTCGGCAAGCGTCCTTGGCTGAGCCGTTCTCAGGAAATCATGGAGGACGAACAGCCTAAGATTGATGATGCCGTAAAGGATATGCCAGAGGTTCAGGCTGCCATCAAGGAGCATGAAGAGGCAAAGAAAGCTTCGAAGGAGGAGGCTGAAGAGAAGACTTCAGAGAAGACTTCTGAAAACGAGAAAAATAACGAATAAAAAGCAAGACCATGACTGAGAAACAAAAAAATCTAGTAATTAGATCCATCACAGGCGTACTCTTCGTTGTGTGTATGGTATCTTGCTTTCTGAATCCTAGGGCGATGGTATTCCTGTTCGCCCTGATTACAGGCCTAAGCATCTGGGAGTACTGCGGACTGGTGAACCAAAAGGAAGACGTAACCGTCAACCGATTCATTACCACCGTGGCAGGAGTATATTTCTTCCTTGCCGTAGCTGGATTCCGCACAGGTATCGTGGGCAACTTCGTGGTATTCGTACCATACTTGCTCACCATCATCTACCTCTTCATCGGAGGGCTCTATACAGCCAACAAGAACGCCATCAACGACTGGGCTTACACCATGCTTTCGCAAATGTACATTGCCCTTCCATTCTCGATGATCAACGTGTTGGCATTTGAGACTTCGGCATTCGATGGTCAGATTCATTACGACATGCTCTTGCCTCTGAGCGTATTCATCTTCCTCTGGACCAATGATACGGGTGCTTATTGCAGCGGTTCGCTTTTCGGCAAGCATAAGCTGTTTCCTCGCATCAGTCCGGCGAAGAGTTGGGAAGGTAGCATCGGTGGTGGTATCTTCGTAATTATCGCAGCCATCATCATCGGTTACATTGCCAACGATGGCGAGGCTCACCGCCTCAGCATTCTCGGATGGGTAGGTTTAGGAGTAGTTGTAGCGGTTTTCGGAACCTGGGGCGATTTGGTAGAAAGTCTCTTCAAGCGCACCCTGGGAGTAAAGGATAGTGGTAATATCCTGCCGGGCCATGGCGGAATGCTCGACCGCTTCGATTCATCACTCATGGCGATTCCAGCTGCCGTGATTTATCTCTACACCCTCCAGCTTTTCGGATAGACACCGTTCTGAAAAAGTACAATAAGAAAAAAATCCAAGCCAGATTCATTCTAGCTTGGATTTTTTAATTTATAACGGAACCATAGAGCAGCTATTTCAATTCCTCCTGCTGCGACTCATTAAGCTGCTCTTCTGCCCTTCTGGCTCTTTCGGCTTCTTCATCTGCCAGTCTTCTAGCCTCTTCCGCCTTTCTTCTTGCCTTTTCTGCTTCCTCTTCCGCTCTTCTTCTTGCAGCCTCAGCCTGTTGTTCTGCCTTCTTTTTAGCTGCTTCGGCTTCTGCCAGGGCTTTTAATCGGGCACGCTCGGCGGCTTCGGCAGCAGCCTTGGCTTCTGCTTCGGCTCTCTCCTTAGCAAGTCTAACCAGCATTTCACGACGCTTGACCAAGAGATCGAACATGATGGCAGCAGCCTCATCAGGAGCAACCTGGTTGCCCAGACGCTCTCTCACCTCACGGTATTCTGAAAGCATACGCTCCCTACCCTCCTTACCTGACAAAATCTGATAAAGCTGGTCGGCGATGGCATCCACCTGAAAACGGTCGGCAAACATCTCCTGCACCACTTCCTTGTCGGCAATCAGATTCACCAACGAAATATACTTGCACGACATCACATGCTTAAACGCAAGGCGAACCAGATGCGGCAATGGGGTCTCATAGCAAACCACCTGCGGAACCTCGAACAGCGCCGTCTCCAAAGTAGCCGTACCACTCGTTACCAAAGCAGCCGTACTGTGACTCAGGAGCGGATAGGTCTTATTGCGCACCATCTTGACAGGCGTACCCTTCAAGAACTTCTCATAATAAGAATCCTCAATGGAAGGAGCTCCTGCAAGCACCATCTGGTAATCCTCAAACCGCTCTGCCACCTCAATCATGGCAGGCAGATTATCCTTAATCTCCTGCAAACGGCTTCCGGCAAGCAAAGCAATAATCGGGCGATGCCTGTCCAGATTATTCTCTTCACAAAACTCCACGAAATTCTGATGATATTCCGACCGAAACTCATTCACCTCTTCTGCCGTAGGATTACCTACATAATGGATAGGATAACGGTGCTTTTTTTCGAAGAAGGTACCTCAAAAGGCAGGATGGAGAAGAGTTCGGCGATATCACGCTTGATACTGCGGATTCGCCATTCCTTCCACGCCCAGATTTTAGGAGAGATATAATAGTATGCCGGAATATTAGTCTTCTTTTTCAAGAACTTAGCGATATTCAGATTAAATCCAGGATAATCTACAAGGATTACCACATCCGGTTTCCATTTCACAATATCTTCCTTGCATCTTTTCATATTAGAAAAGATGGTACCCAGATGCATCAGCACAGGAACAAAGCCCATATAGGCAAGCTCCTTGTAATGCTTGACACGAGTGCCACCTTCGGCAGCCATCAAGTCGCCACCGAAGAACCTAAATTCAGCAAACTCGTCAACATTTTTTAGTGAACGCATCAATCTGCTGGCATGCAGGTCGCCACTCGCCTCTCCTACAATCAAATAATACTTCATAATTCAAAGTTCTTGATCCAATCATAATCCGTGATATCAATCTTGGTCGGCGTGATGGCAATATAGCCATGATTCACCGCCCATTGATCTGTATCCGCAGCATCCGGTTCGTCATTGCGATAATCGCCCACCATCCAATAGTATTCATACCCATGAGGGTGCGTACGATGTTCCACCTCGTTGATCCACGAACCATGTGCCATTCTGCAAGCCTTGAAGCCCTTGAACGGAGGCTGTGCCGGGAAGTTGACATTCAGGCAGGTATATTTCGGCAAGCCCTTCTCCAGAACCATCTTCACCACCTGGGCTACACCGTCTCGCAAAGGCGAGAGATCGGCATTCTCATCATAGTTGCAACTGCTGAAGGCAATGCTAGGAATGTGCTGCATACATCCCTCCTTGGCTACGCCCATCGTACCTGAATAGTGATTGTTCACACTGGAATTATCACCATGGTTGATACCGCCGATTACGAGATCAGGGCGACGGTCCTTGTAAAACTGGTCGAGCGCCAGTTTGACACAATCCACCGGCGTACCGCTGCACGACCAAACCTCCACATCTTCGCCCATATTATGACGGCGCTTCAGTCGCAGCGGAGTGGTAGCCGAGAAGGCACAGGCGAATCCGGAGCGGGCACTTTCGGGAGCCACAACGAGTACGTCGCACCAGCTTTCAGAAAGCGCACGAGGGTCTTGATACCATTGGCATGATAGCCATCATCATTTGAAATTAACACTAAAGGTCTCTTATTTTCCATAAAAATATCTTTCTTTTTGGTGCAAAAGTACGAAAAAACCTTTAAAGAAACATATTTCTCGCATATTTTTTGTATCTTTGCCGAAAATTTCTGTGCGCAAAGGCCATTTTAGACTCGCAGGCGCACACATCAGGTTATTATATAGACTTAAAAAATGGGAAAAATCATCGCATTAGCTAATCAGAAAGGTGGCGTCGGAAAGACAACAACCACCATCAACCTGGCTGCATCGCTTGCTACCCTGGAGAAAACGGTACTCGTCATCGATGCCGACCCTCAGGCAAACGCATCCAGCGGTCTAGGTGTGGACATCAGCGAGGTAGATTGTTCACTCTATGAGTGCATCATCAACCATGCAGATGTGCGTGATGCCATCTACACTACTGACATCGACGGACTCGACATCGTGCCGAGCCACATCGATCTTGTAGGAGCTGAGATAGAAATGCTCAACCTTAAGAATCGCGAGAAAGTAATCAAGAAACTGCTCGACCCCATCCGCGAAGAATACGATTATATTCTCATCGACTGTTCCCCATCGCTGGGTTTGATAACAGTGAACTCGCTTACCGCCGCAGACAGCGTGATCATCCCAGTGCAGTGTGAATACTTTGCACTGGAAGGAATCAGCAAGCTGCTCAACACCATCAAGATCATCAAGAGCAAGCTGAATCCGAAGCTCGAAATAGAAGGTTTCCTGCTGACGATGTACGACAGCCGCCTCCGACTCGCCAACCAGATTTACGACGAGGTGAAGCGCCACTTTCAGGAATTGGTATTCAAGACTGTCATCCAGCGCAACGTGAAATTGAGCGAGAGTCCGAGCCACGGCCTCCCAGTCATTCTCTACGATGCAGAATCAAATGGTGCCAAGAACCACCTGGCACTGGCAAAGGAAATTATCAACAAGAATAGATAAGATTTGGAAATTGAACCCATCAGGAAACTTCAATGTTCAAAATTCAAAGTTCAAAGTAAAAATGGCAGTACATAAGAAATTCAATAACGGCATAAGAAACAACGCCCTGGGCCGCGGACTCGACGCCTCATCTCGACAGAGGGAGTACGTACTCAGGGCAGCAGCACCATCAACGAGATACCTCTCGATCAGATCGAGGCAAACCCAAACCAGCCACGACGGGAGTTTGACGAAGAGGCGCTGCGCGAACTCGCCGATAGCATCAGTGCCATCGGCATCATCCAGCCTATTACCCTGCGACAGATTTCGGAAAACCGATTCCAAATTATTGCGGGAGAAAGACGATGGAGAGCTTCACTACTAGCTGGACTCATGGCAATACCTGCCTACATCCGCACCATCAGCGATGAAAACGTGATGGAGATGGCGCTCGTGGAGAACATCCAGCGCCAGGACCTCAACGCCATAGAGATTGCACTTGCATACGAACATCTTCTGGAAAACGAGGGAATGACTCAGGAAAAAATTTCCGAGCGTGTGGGCAAAAGCCGTGCTGCCATTGCCAACTATCTCCGACTCCTGAAGCTGCCGGCACAGGTGCAGATGGCTCTCCAGAAGAAAGAAATCGATATGGGACACTGCAGAGCGCTCCTAGCACTCGACAGTCCGTCGCTTCAGATCAAGCTCTTCAAGGAAATCCAGAAGAACGGTTACTCCGTGAGAAAGGTGGAAGAGATGGTACAGCGACTGAAAAGCGGTGAAGACGTGGAAAGCGGCAAGAAAACCATCACTGCCAAGACACAGATACCCGAGGAATTCACCATGCTAAGAGAAAAGCTCTCCAAATTCCTCAATACCAAGGTGCAATTCACCTGCTCTGCCAAGGGCAAGGGAAAAATCAGCATCCCATTCAGCAATGAAGAGGAACTGGAGCACATCATGAACGTTTTCGATAAACTGAAACAGGAATAAATCTTGTTTTATATAGAAAGAAATAGATTATTTCGATAAACAGGAACAGCTTCATCTGTTCCGAATAAGATATAGAAGAATAAAAAAGTGAATTTAAGATTATCACATATTTGCATTTCGGCTTTACTGCTGGCAACCTCGCTCCAAGTTTCGGCTCAGAAACAGAAGGCGAAGGCAGAAGTAGCCGTTCCTGACTTCGCTGCTGCCGACTCGGCAAGGATGGCGACAGAAGCGGCAAAGACTTCGGTAGATTCTGCCATCACAGCCAAGGACAGCATGAATCTGGCTAAACTCAACAGTTCGCTCAAGCCGATGCAGAAGAAGAAGCGCGATTGGGCTACCTGGCGACCAGATGCCAAGCGCGCCATGTGGCTTGCACTGGTTTTGCCCGGAGCAGGACAGATCTACAACCGCAAATACTGGAAACTACCTATTATATATGGTGGTTTCGTAGGCTGCGCTTACGCCATCACCTGGAACAACCAGATGTATCACGACTACTCGCAAGCCTACCTCGACATTATGGATGATGACCCGAACACGCAGAGCTACAACCAGTTTCTGCATTTGGGAGCCACCATCGATGCCTCTAACATAGAACGCTACAAGGAAATCTTCCGTAAGCGTAAAGATAGATTCCGCCGCTGGAGAGATATGGGAACCTTCGTGATGATTGGCATCTATGCCTTCTCCGTCATCGATGCGTATGTAGATGCATCGCTCTCAGAATTCGACATCTCCGACGACCTCAGCCTCAGAGTGGAGCCTGCCGTGCTCAATAACGGCAGATACAACAACCCGCTGCGTTCAGGCGCACTCGGACTGCAATGCTCACTCACATTCTAAAAGTAACCATCAGAAAACTAAACGAAAAAGAAGCATATAATTAAAATAGAAAACAATAGACATTAGATAATGAAGAAAATAATCATCATGGCAGCAGCGATGCTGTTTAGCTGGCAGGGCATTCAAGCCCAAAACGACAATACAGAAGACAATGACGATGTGATTACCGTAACCGACAAGGACGGTAAGCAGGAGGAAATCGAAGTTCCTGAAGGTTTGGAAGACAACCTCGACAGCCTTCTTCACCTCTACAATACACAGGCTTACATGATGGCCGACACCTCTTGCAAATACCGTGATGTGAATCCGGTTTTCGAAACACAGGTATATATCGACCGATTGAAGCGACTCCCTACACTTATTGAAATGCCATACAATGAGGTAGTACAGAAGTTCATCGACCGCTACAGCGGCAAACTTCGTCGCTCTGTAAGCTTCATGCTGGGTGCCAGCAACTTCTACATGCCTATCTTCGAAGAGGCATTGGAAGCATACAACCTGCCACTGGAGCTGAAATATCTGCCGGTTATCGAGTCGGCACTCAACCCCAAGGCAGTTTCCCGCGTAGGAGCACAGGTCTCTGGCAGTTCATGCTGAGCACAGGCAAGCGCTACGGTCTGGAGGTGAATACCCTCTACGATGAGCGCCGCGACCCAGTGAAGGCATCATATGCCGCAGCCCACTACCTGCGCGATCTTTACAAGATCTATGACGACTGGAACCTCGTTATCGCAGCCTACAACTGCGGACCAGCCAAGGTAAACAAGGCAATCCATCGTGCCAAGGGCGAGACTGACTACTGGAAGATTTATCCATACCTGCCAAAGGAAACACGTGGATATGTACCAGCTTTCATCGCAGCCAACTATATTATGAACTATTACTGCGACCACAACATCTGTCCGATGGTAACCGAGTTGCCAACCAAGACAGACACCGTGGAAGTGAACCAGGATGTTCATATTGAGCAGATTGCCAAGGTTCTCAACATCGATGCCGAGCATCTCCGCAACCTGAACCCACAGTATCGCCGCGACATCATCAACGGCAGTCACAAGCCTATGCCTGTGCGTCTGCCGGAATCACTCATCGGAGCCTTCATCGACAACAGAGATTCCATCTTCAGTTACCGTGCAGATGAGCTTCTGCAGAAGCGTGATGTAGTAGATGTCAACGACGATGAGCCAAGCTACAGCCGCTCTCGCAGCAGCCGTTCACGCAGCAGCGTATCATCTTCGCGCAGCAGCCGAAACAAAAAGTATGCCCGCAATAAAAAGAGCAGACGATCAAGAAGCAAGAGCGTAACCATCAAAAACGGAGATACACTCTCAGAGATTGCAGCTCGCCACGGAACAACCGTGAAGAAGCTCAAGAAGCTGAACAAGATTTCAGGCAACAGCATTCGTGCCGGAAAGAAGATCAAAGTGAAATAAAAAAATAAAATCTATATACTGAAGCCCACGCCCAGGATCGTGGACTTCAGTAATACAATATTAATCATATTATAAATAGGAGGGTACAGCTATGGATGACCAGAACTTGAAAGACCTAGAAAGAGAGCAGGCCGACAACAAACTGATCGGTGATGCCTTTCAGCATTTACTCGACACCTACCTCAGCTCGCGACACCGCAAGAAGGTAGATATCGTGACAAAAGCCTTCAACTTCGCCCGTCAGGCGCACAAGGGCGTGCGCCGATTGTCTGGCGAACCGTATATCATGCACCCTATCGCCGTGGCACAGATTGCCTGTGAGGAAATGGGATTGGGTTCTACCAGCATCTGCGCAGCACTGCTCCATGATGTGGTAGAAGATACAGACTATACGGTAGAAGACATCTCCAACATCTTCGGTGCCAAGGTGGCACAGATCGTGGATGGACTCACCAAAATCAGTGGTGGCATCTTTGGAGACCAGGCTTCTGCACAGGCAGAAAACTTCAAGAAGTTGTTGCTCACCATGAGCGATGACATCCGAGTGATTCTCATCAAAATCTGCGACCGACTGCACAACATGCGCACCCTGGAATCGCAACCAGCCAACAAACAATACAAGATTGCCGGCGAGACCTTATATATATATGCACCACTCGCCAACCGACTCGGACTCAACAAAATCAAGACCGAACTGGAAAACCTCAGCTTCCGCTACGACCATCCACAGGAGTATGCCAACATTGAGCATAAGCTTGCAGATACCGAATCGCAGCGCGACACCCTCTTTGCACAATTCACCGCTCCTATCCGTGAGGAACTGGATAAGCTGGGGGTGGATTACAAGATCAAGGCACGCGTCAAGAGCCCTTATTCCATTTGGAACAAGATGCAGAACAAACACGTTTCCTTTGATGAAATCTACGATATTCTTGCAGTTCGCATCATCGTGACTCCAAAGAGCAGAACCAACGAGGTGAACGAATGCTTCAATGTCTATGTAGCCATCAGCAAAATATACAAGAGCCATCCCGACCGTCTGCGCGACTGGCTGAACCATCCGAAAGCTAACGGATACCAGGCTCTCCACGTTACCCTGATGAGTAAGCAGGGACGCTGGATAGAGGTACAGATCCGCTCCGACCGCATGGACGAGGTGGCAGAAAAGGGATTTGCAGCCCACTGGAAATACAAGGAGGGTGGCGAATATACTGAGGATGAAAACGAGTTGAACGACTGGCTGAGCACCATCAAGGAGATTCTGGACGATCCGCAGCCTGATGCGATGGACTTCCTCGACGCTATCAAGCTCAACCTCTATGCATCTGAAATCTTCGTCTTCACCCCGAAGGGAGAAATCATCACGATGCCAGCCGGATGTACTGCACTCGACTTCGCCTTCCAGATACATACCTTCCTGGGCAGCCACTGCATCGGAGCCAAGGTAAACCATAAGCTGGTACCTCTGAGCCACAAGCTGAACAGCGGCGACCAGGTAGAGATCCTTACCTCCAAGAGTCAGCACGTACAGCCTTCATGGGTGAACTTCGTAAGCACAGCCAAGGCTAAGAGCAAGATCATGGCGATATTACGCCGTGACTCCCGCGAAGTGCAGAAGAAGGGTGAGAGTATCCTCACCGAATGGCTGCAGAAAAACAACTTAGAGATGACCAACTCGGTAGTGGACAAGCTCTGCGAATTCCACAACATACAGAAGCGCGACAACTTCTTCCAGTCGCTGGGCGAGCACTGCATCCTGCTCGGAGAGAAAGACCTCGATGAGCTGCAGGGCAAGACCAAGAAGCAGAAACAATCATCGAGCTGGCGCGACTATATCCCATTCCTGGGCAAGAACAAGCAGAAAGAGGAAACGGGCGGCATCGTAAAGCCACAGGAACTCTTTGTGGTAGGCAAGGACTTCAACAAGAAGAAGCCGCTCATCCTGACCGAAGAAAACATCAATCAGTTTATCTTCCCTTCCTGCTGCCACGCCATTCCGGGCGACGACGTGATGGGATTCATCGATAACAAGAACCGCATCGAGATTCACAAGCGTTCGTGCAATGTAGCTGCCAAGCTGAAATCAAGCTATGGCAACCGCATCGTGGATGCCAAGTGGGATATGCACAAGCAGATGCTCTTCGATGCAACCATCGAAATCAAGGGTATCGACCGCAAGGGCATGCTCCTCGATGTGAGCAAGATTATCAGCGACCAACTGGGTATCAATATTCACAAGGTTACCATCAGCAGCGACAATGGTATCTTCGACGGAACCATCGAACTTCGTATTCACGACCGTGATGAAGTGAAGACCATCATGGATAAGCTCAGGACGATAGAGGATCTGCAGGATGTGCAGAGAATCTTATAATCAGAAAAGAACAAGGATGATATCATCAGCAGAAAAGAACAAGGATGGTATCATCAGAGATCAGGAGCTGGAAGCCTGCTACTTCCGGCTCCTAATTTTCATCAAGCCAAATAAACTACAATCATCAAAACAAAAACAAACAAAACAATGAAAAAGCTATTTTTATCATTTCTGATGATGTTGGCTATGCTGCCTCTGGCTGCTGCCAACAAGTACGACAATCCTGATACACTGGTCGTTTCACGAGATGGAACGGGCGAATTCCGCACCATTGACGAAGCCATCCAGGTATGCCGTGCCTTTATGGAATACACCAAGGTAATCTATGTGAAAAAGGGCGTGTATAAGGAGAAACTCATCATCCCATCATGGCTCACCAACATCACGATCTGCGGAGAAGACCGCGACCAGACCATCATCACCTGGGATGACCATGCCAATATCCTGATGCCTATCGGCGGACTTGACTCAGATGCATCTGTCAAAGGCAAAAAGATGGGAACTTTCCGCACCTACACCCTCAAGGTAGCAGGTAGCTACATCACGCTGAAAGACATCACCATCGAAAATAATGCCGCAAAACTGGGACAAGCTGTCTCACTCCACATCGAGGGCGACCATGTGTTGGTACAGAACTGCCGTCTTCTGGGTAATCAAGATACCATTTATACCGGCAAGGCAGGCTCCCGCATCGCCTTCTACGACTGCTACATCGAGGGAACCACCGATTTCATCTTCGGTCCTAGCTTGGCATGGTTTGAGAATTGTGAGATTCACAGCAAGGCAAACAGTTACATTACAGCCGCATCCAGCCCTGCTGGTCAGAAATACGGTTATGTCTTCAACAAGTGCAAGCTGACAGCTGATGCGGGGGTTGACAAGGTATTTTTGGGTCGTCCTTGGCGCCCATACGCCAAGACCCTCTTCATGAATTGCGAGATGGGCAGCCACATCACACCTGCAGGTTGGGACAACTGGCGCAACCCGAAGAATGAAGAAACTGCCGAGTACAGCGAATACAAAAACTATGGTCCAGGTGCATCCACCAAGGGCAGAGTAACCTGGAGCCACCAGCTCAGCAAGAAAGAAGCCAGCAAGATTACCATCGCCGAGGTTTTCGGCGAAGAATGCTGGTAATCCCCTACTCTTTACTAATCATAAAGCTCAATGTTCCAATTTCAAAGTATTAAACCAGTCCGTCGAGCTGTTTCTTGAGTTCCTTGAGCTGATCTCTTACAGAAATGAGGGTGTCGAGAACGTCTGATGATTTCTCGGCACCCGTTCTGTTTTGACTCAGATACTTACGTGCCGCAGCAATCTTGAATCCCTTAACCTTGATCAGGTTATAGATGAGTTTCACCTGCTCAATATCCTTGTCAGAATATTGACGCACCTTGTTCACGCCCACCTTAGGTCTGAGGAAAGGAAACTCCTTTTCCCAATAACGGAGGGTTGACTCCGTTACACCCACTTCCTCAGCCACTTCCTTGATAGAATAGTACAATTTTACGTTTTTATCTGTATTTAAAGCCATTTTTCCAAACTTTAATTTCAAAAATAATTAATTTTGTTGCAAAATTAAGCAATTCTTCTTATCTTTGCAAAGTTTTTCGGAAGAAAATGCCCTTAAGGACAAAAATAATCAAAACAGAGGAGAAATACAGCCTCTGAAACAACATTTGAGAATTAAAAAAGATTAATATAAAAGATAATATGATGACAGCTAATGAAGTGCGCGAATCCTTCAAGAAATTCTTCGAAGGTAAGGGCCACAAGATTGTTCCATCAGCACCTATGGTTATCAAAGATGACCCAACGCTGATGTTTACAAACGCTGGTATGAACCAGTGGAAAGACATCATCCTCGGTACAAAAGACCCAGGCAAGGATGTTCGTCGTGTTGATACTCAGAAATGTCTCCGTGTAAGCGGTAAGCACAACGACCTTGAAGAGGTAGGTCATGATACTTACCACCACACCATGTTCGAGATGCTCGGTAACTGGAGCTTCGGCGACTACTTTAAGGAGGGCGCCATCGATATGGCTTGGGAGTATCTGACTGGAGTTTTGAAACTCAATCCTGCCGACCTCTACGTTACCGTGTTCGAGGGCAGCGAGGAAGAAGGTTTGAAGCGCGACGACGAGGCTGCCAGCTTCTGGGCTAAGCACGTTCCTGCAGACCACATCATCAATGGTAACAAGCACGATAACTTCTGGGAGATGGGCGATACAGGTCCTTGCGGTCCTTGCTCAGAGATTCACGTGGATTCTCGTACTCCAGAGGAGAAGGCTCAGGTGCCAGGCCGCGAGTTAGTAAACAAGGATAATCCTCAGGTTATCGAAATCTGGAACATCGTGTTCATGCAGTACAACCGCAAGGCTGACGGTTCTCTCGAACCATTGTCAATGAACGTAATCGATACAGGTATGGGCTTCGAACGCCTGGTTCGCATGCTTCAGGACAAGCACTCTAACTATGATACAGATATCTTCCAGCCAATCATCAAGGAAATCGAGGCTATTTCTGGCAAGAAGTATGGCTTCACTACTCCTACAGGTGAGAATGGTGAAGGTAAGGATGAGCAGGAGAAGATCGACATCGCTATGCGTGTCTGCGCCGACCACCTCCGTGCCGTAGCCTTCTCTATCGCTGATGGTCAGTTGCCAAGCAATGCCAAGGCTGGTTACGTAATCCGCCGCATCTTGCGCCGTGCCGTACGTTATGCTTATACATTCCTCGGACAGAAGCAGGCATTCATGTACAAGCTCGTCAATGTATTGGTAGAGCAGATGGGTGCAGCCTTCCCAGAGTTGCCAGCTCAGCAGGAGCTCATCACCCGCGTGATGAAAGAGGAAGAGGATTCATTCCTCCGCACCTTGGAAAAGGGTATCAACCTCCTCAATGGCGATATGGACGAGCTCAAGGCTCATGGCGAGACTCAGCTTGATGGCGTAAGCGCATTCCGCCTCTTCGATACCTATGGTTTCCCTCTCGACCTGACAGAGTTGATCTGCCGTGAGAATGGTTACACCGTAGATGCTGCAGGCTTCGACGAGGAGATGAAGAAGCAGAAAGAGCGTGCCCGCAATGCTGCAGCCGTAGAGAACGGCGACTGGGAGGTTTTGAAGGAAGGCGACCAGAACTTCGTGGGTTACGACTATACAGAATATGAGTGCCACATCCTGCGCTACCGCAAGGTGACTCAGAAAAAGAACTCTTTCTATGAGTTGGTACTCGACAACACTCCATTCTATGGTGAGATGGGTGGACAGGTTGGCGACAAGGGTGTACTCGTTAGCGAGGATGAGACTATCCAGGTTATCGACACCAAGCGTGAGAACAACCAGAGCATCCATATCGTAAAGGAGTTACCAAAGGATGTAAACGCTGACTTCATGGCTTGCGTTGATATCGAAAGCCGCGAGGGAAGCGCTGCCAACCATACAGCTACCCACTTGCTCGACTACTGCCTGAAGCAGGTTTTGGGCGAGCACGTAGAGCAGAAGGGTTCTTATGTAGATAAGGATACATTGCGTTTCGACTTCTCTCACTTCCAGAAGGTAACTGATGAGGAGCTCCGCAAGGTAGAGCACATGGTAAACGAAATGATCCGTGCCGACTATCCATTGGATGAGCACCGCGATACTCCTATCGAGGAGGCTAAGGAGCTTGGCGCTATCGCCCTCTTCGGCGAGAAGTATGGCGACAAGGTTCGTGTGGTTCGCTTCGGTCCATCAGCTGAGTTCTGTGGTGGTATTCACGCCAAGAGCACCGGTAAGATTGGTTTCTTCAAGATTATCTCTGAGAGCAGCGTAGCAGCCGGCATCCGCCGTATCGAGGCTTTGACAGGCAAGGCTTGCGAGGAGGCTATCTACGGCTTGCAGGATACCATCGTAGCGTTGAAGGGCTTGTTCAACAATGCCAAGGATCTTGAGGGTGTCATCAGAAAGTACATCGACGAGCACGATGCCTTGAAGAAGGATGTTGAGAAGTTCCAGGCTCAGGCTGTGGAGCGCACCAAGGATAAGCTTGTTGAGAATGCAAGAGATATCAACGGTGTGAAGGTTGTTACAGCCGTATTGCCAATGGAGCCAGCAGCTGCCAAGGATTTGGTATTCAAGGTTCGCGAGGCTTTACCTGAGAACATGATCTGCGTAGTAGGTTCTGTTTATAACGACAAGCCTATGCTCAGCGTGATGTTCAGCGATGATATGGTTAAGGATCACGGTTTGAACGCAGGTAAGATGATTCGCGAAGCTGCCAAGTTGATTCAGGGTGGCGGTGGCGGTCAGCCTCACTATGCTCAGGCTGGCGGTAAGAACAAGGACGGCTTGAGCGCTGCAGTAGATAAGGTTGTAGAGTTGGCTCAGCTGTAATAAGCCTCCTCAAAGAAGTATATGATAGAGTTATCTTAACTCTTATATATAATAAGGTATAAAGGGTTGCAATCCATCTTTTCGAAGATTGCAACCCTTTTTCTGTAAAATACTGCATATGATTTCAATATTTTTATAGGGTGTCCAGTTCTCTGTTCTTGAAAACAAGCTGGAAACATCCCTGTTAATTGTTAATATTACGCTCTGATATTTAACGTTTCATGTAACGAAATAGTTCTTTGAAA
>NZ_QSIG01000041.1:0-26121 GCF_003468525.1 Prevotella sp. AM34-19LB
ATAAGCAAAATGGCCCTCTCCATCTTGAAAAATGACAAGGCGACCAAGGGAAGTCTCAACCTGAAAAGATTGAAGGCAGGCTGGGATGAAGAGTACCTGTCAAAACTTTTGGAGGGCAGCGCAATTTAATGCGTCTGCCCTGCATTCAAGTTCTCGTGCCAGATGTAGTCGAAGCCGAGTACGCCCTCTGCTACCTTCTGAGTATCACCGGTAGCCCAAAGCTCTGTGAGCTTGTCCATGATCTTCTGATCGTCGTTTGGCTGGATAGGAGCACCGTCCTCACGAACACCACCCTTATAGTATGTGATGATGGCTGCGAGACCGAATACCAATCCCTGTGGCAACTCACCCTTACGCTCCAAGTAGATCTTCACGCCTGGGAGGTCGCGAGTCTCGAACTTAGGGAATGAGTTCAGCATGATGCTGGTTACCTGGTGGTCAACGAATGGGTTCTCGAAACGCTCCAATACGTCAGAAGCGAATTTCTGAAGCTCGTCCATAGGGAGATTCAATGTCTGCATCAACTCTTCGAACTGTACCTTGTGGATGTACTTGCCCAATACAGGGTGCTCGCAAGCATCGCGAACGATGTTCACACCGCTGAGATATGTAACAGGGCTCAATACAGTGTGAGGACCATTCAGCAAAGTAACCTTACGCTCGTGGTATGGCTTCTCGTTGTCAGTGATGAGAACGTGGAGGCCAGCCTTGTGGGCAGGGAACTCTTCCTGCATCTGCTCTACAGTCATGTTCTCTGCTTTCTCGATAACCCAGAGGTGGAAGCTCTCAGCCTTTACTACGAGGTTATCCTTGTAGCAAACCTTCTGCTGGATTTCCTTGATGGTGTCGCGTGGGAAGCCAGGAACGATGCGGTCAACGAGAGTAGCGCAAACGTAGCAGTGGTTGGTGAACCACTCCTTGAAGCCTTCGTAGTCAGCACCCATATCTTCCTTCCAAAGCTCGATATACTGGTAGATGCACTCCTTCAAGTGGTGACCGTTCAAGAAGATCAACTCGCAAGGCATCAGAATCATACCCTTGGTAGGATCGCCCTCGAAGAACTTGTAACGGTGGAACAGCAACTGAACCAACTTTCCTGGATAAGAAGCTGCAGGAGCATCTGTGAACTTGCAAGAATCATCGAAAGCAATACCAGCCTCAGTTGTGTTAGAGATGATGAAACGCATCTCTGGCTGCTCTGCCAAAGCCAAGAAAGCCTGGTTCTGAGAATATGGATTCAACGCACGGCTGATTACGTCGATACGCTCCAATGTATTGATAGCCTGACCGTTCTCCTTACCCTGAAGATTAACGTGATAGAGGCAGTCCTGACCGTTCAACCAATCTACCATACCGCCAGCCAATGGCTGAACGACAACAACAGAACCGTTGAAGTCAGTTTTCTTATTCATATTCCATACAATCCAATCTACGAATGCACGGAGGAAGTTACCTTCACCAAACTGAATGATTTTCTCTGGCGCTACGCTCTTAGGAGCAGTGCGCTTGTTCAATGCTTTAAGCTCTTTCATGATCTGTTTATATTGTTTGTTATTTGTTTTATTTGTTAGTTTCATAATAGAATGTCATCTATTTCTTTCTCGATACCTATATCTTTCTGAAAAGGAATTCGTACCTAATTAAAAAGGAACCTGTACCTGTTAGAAAAGAAATTCTTATCTTTCTGAAAACTGATGCAAAGGTATAAAAAATATCGGTATCTTATATCGAAAAACCTGAAAAATCGTTCGTAAAGGTTTACGCTTCCAATGCTGAATCTTCAGACAAAGGTAGGGAGAAACTAAATAAGGGAAGAGCTTTTACTGGGATGGAGCCAAATAAGGGAGAGCCTTTACGTGGGATTGAGCGAGATACGGGAGTCGAACCCGCCTCACAGGCTTGGGAAGCCCGTGCACTACCGATGTGCTAATCTCGCAGACAAATTAAACTTTTGGAGGGAGATGCAAGCACGGCTTGCTGAAGAAAAAAGAGCCACGAGCGGGACTCGAACCCGCGACCCACGCATTACGAATGCGTTGCTCTACCAACTGAGCCATCATGGCTTTTCTCTTTACGTGAATGCAAAGGTAACCAAAATTTTCTAAATGAGAAAATAATTTGTGAAGAGTTTTCTTTTAGTTAACTATCATTAACTAAAATGGAAGGGAGCCTACCTTCACAGGCAAGCTCCCTGATGTGAGATTTTATATACCAAAATGATCTTTTGTCAAATTTTTGAAAGTCAATTCGTCTTTCTTCGGATTCTTTCCGATGCTGATGACGGATCCTGACTTCAGGTTGCCTTCCATCAGCAGCTCGCAGAGTCCGTCTTCTACGTAGTTTTGGATAGCTCGCTTCAGTGGGCGGGCTCCAAACTGCACGTCGTATCCCTTGCTGGCTACGAATTCCTTGGCCTTGTCGGTCATCTGGAATGGTAGCCAGATTTTCAACTCGCTTTACAAGAGATTTCAGCTCCAGATCTACGATGCTGGTGATGGCAGACAAATCGAGCTGGTCGAAGGTGATAATCTCATCGAGACGGTTGAGGAACTCCGGAGCAAACTGCTTGGACAGATGCTTCTGAATGACACTACGAGCATACTCCTTATCCTTTTCGTCGATAGGCATTCCGTTGCTGCCGATTCCGCCAGCATTGAAACCTACGCCTCTGCCGAACTCCTTGAGCTGGCGGGTACCTGCGTTGGAGGTCATAATGATGATGGTGTTACGGAAGTCAATCAGGCGACCATTTCCATCAGTCAGTCTTCCTTCATCCATTACCTGCAGCAGGAGATTGAACACCTGGCTGTTTGCCTTCTCTATCTCATCCAGCAAAACGATGCTGTAAGGTTTGCGGCGTACTTTCTCTGTCAATTGTCCACCTTCATCGTAGCCTACATATCCTGGAGGCGAACCGATGAGTCGTGAAGTGTTGAATCCTTCTGCATACTCACTCATGTCGATGCGGAAGAGTGCATCTGCCGAACCGAACATTTCTTCTGCCAGTTTCTTGGCGAGGTAGGTCTTTCCGACACCGGTAGGACCAAGGAACATAAATACGCCGATAGGGTGGTTAGGGTCTTTCAGTCCCATGCGGTTGCGCTGGATGGATTTTACAACCTTGTCGATGGCTGCGTCCTGTGCAATCACTTTTTCCTTGAGTACCTTGCCCATATTTCTGAGACGGATATTCTCGCTCTCTGCCATTTGCTGGACAGGGATGCCCGTCATGTTGCTTACTACCTTGGCGATTTCCGTTTCGTCGAGGGTGACACGGTGGTTCGGATCGCCCTGTTCCCATGCTTGCGCATCATCTCTATGTCGCGTTCCTGTTTTGTCTGATAGTCTCTCAATGTCGCAGCCATCTCGAAGTTCTGGCTTGCCACGGCAGCCTGTTTCTTGGCGATGGTTTCATTGAGTTTCTTTTCTGCCTCTATGAGTTCGTCAGGGATGGTGGCACTGTTAATGTGAATGTGAGCACCTGCCTCGTCCATCACATCAATGGCCTTGTCTGGGAAGGAGCGTTCGTGCATGTATCTGTCTGCAAGCTTTACACAGGCTTTCAGTGCTTCGTCAGTGTAGCTCACATTATGATGCTCTTCGTATTTCTCCTTGATGTTATGCAGGATCTCCAGTGTCTCTTCGGCGGTTGTAGGCTCTACGATGATCTTCTGGAATCTACGTTCCAAAGCCCCATCCTTTTCTATACTCTTGCGATATTCGTTGAGGGTGGTGGCTCCGATGCACTGGATGAAGCCACGTGCCAGGGCAGGTTTCATGATGTTGGCAGCGTCCATGCTTCCTTCTGCGCCGCCTGCACCAATAAGCGTGTGGATTTCATCGATGAAACGATGATGTTCGGGTTTCTTTCCAGTTCCTTGATAACGCCCTTGATGCGCTCTTCAAACTGACCTCTATACTTGGTGCCTGCAACAATGCCTGTTATGTCGAGGCTCAATACGCGCTTGTTGAAGAAGAGGGAACTCTGGTCGCCTTTGGCTATCATCTGTGCCAATCCTTCTACGATGGCACTTTTGCCCACACCAGGTTCGCCTATTAATACTGGGTTGTTTTTCTTTCTTCTTCCCAGAATCTCCATCAGACGGGTAATCTCCTTATCTCTTCCTACTACAGGATCCAGGCTTCCGTTCTTGGCAGCCTTGGTCAGATCGTAGCTGAACTTGTCCAGATATGGAGTATTCGACTTGGTTGGCTTGGCGCCACTACATTGCGTGCATGCTTGCCGTTGTTGCCTCCCAGTTTTCCGTTGGCGGAATTTTGATTTTCACTGAAGTCGAGTGGTTCCTCCTCCGGATCCAGCAGATCTCCCTGGTTGTCCTGGGTTGAAGCTGCACCGTCAGGAAGGGTAGAAGTATCGGCTTCTTCCAGACTTTCGGGAAGCTGTTGCTTGTCTCGCAGGTCAATCATATTGAAGCCGTCTTCGGCAGATTCTTGTTCCTGTTCCTGCTCTGGCGCAGTCTTTGTTTCTGGCATTTCATCTACAGGTTCCTGTTCTGAATCTCCTTCAATCTGGTTGCGCTTATAGTTCTCTACTTCTTGGTTCAGCTTGTTGAGTTTGTTGTCAATATCCAGATTGATGCCATTGATGTAGTCGAACAGCTTCTTATAGGTCAGACCTTGTGTGATGAGCAGTTTGGCTGGGTC
Organism: Prevotella sp. AM34-19LB; assembly: GCF_003468525.1. Classification (NCBI taxonomy): domain Bacteria; kingdom Pseudomonadati; phylum Bacteroidota; class Bacteroidia; order Bacteroidales; family Prevotellaceae; genus Prevotella; species Prevotella sp. AM34-19LB. The sequence continues at coordinate 4,666 of NZ_QSIG01000041.1, forward strand.
GCACTTATCCTTCTTCAGGATGGCGAGCAGGAGGTGCTCCGGTTGAACCAATGCAGCCTTCCCCTCACAGAGGCGGGCTTCAATAATGGCTTCGCTGATCACTTCGCTGGTCTCCTTGCCGTACTTCAAGGCTCTTCCTTCTTTTGTTTCCGCAATTTCTTCAGCAGAGATTTTGTCTATCGCCTGTTCTTGCGAATCGTAAAGTGTAGAGCGGAGTACGTCGGTGTTGATGCCAAAATGCTCGAAAATATCGTTTACCTGCTTGTTGCCACAATGCAGGATTCCCAACATCAAGTGCTCAGTGTTCACCTGATTTCCCAACATACGGTAGGCTTCCTTGCCACTGTAGTTGAGTACGTCGTTGATATGTTGAAATGGATTTTGCATGTCTTACTCATTAAATTCAAATGCAAAAGTACACATTATTTTGGTAACAAACAAGAGTTTAGGCAACTTTTTTACTTATTTAAAACACAATTAATGCTAAATTATCGTTTTTTTTCGATTCAGTGCCTTTTATTTCATTTTATTTTTGTACCTTTGTCGTGATTTTGCAGAGGCTAAAACGGCTTAAAACGCAAAAAAATGCCCTTAAACGCAATTTCGAGCCATTTTTGCAAGGTTGGTTGGAAGCTGTCGCTGATGCTTCTCCCTTGGATGGTGGCAAATACCTGTCAACGCCTGAAAATAGAAGGTAAATAGGTATATATATAATAAGGTATAAACAATTAGTATTTAAATATGGACGAAAATCAGACAATGGATCATGATAGAATCATGAAAATCAACATTGAGGAGGAGATGAAGTCTAGCTACATCGACTATTCGATGTCAGTGATTGTGGCTCGTGCCCTCCCTGATGTACGCGATGGTTTCAGCCTGTGCACCGCCGTATTCTCTATGGTATGCTGGGTATTGGAAACACCAGTGATAAACCTTACAAGAAGTGTGCCCGCGTAGTTGGTGAGGTACTTGGTAAGTACCACCCACATGGTGACTCTTCTGTGTATGGTGCCTTGGTTCGTATGGGTCAGGAGTGGAACATGCGTTACACTTTGATTGATGGACAGGGTAACTTCGGTTCTGTGGACGGCGACTCTCCTGCTGCGATGCGTTATACAGAGTGCCGACTCTCTAAGATGGGTGAGCACATCATGGACGACCTCGACAAGGAGACCGTTGATATGATGAACAACTTCGACGACACCCTCCAGGAACCTTCCGTAATGCCTACCAAGATTCCTAATCTGCTGGTGAATGGTGGTAACGGTATTGCTGTAGGTATGGCTACCAATATTCCTACCCACAATCTGGGTGAGGTAATTGATGGCTGCTGTGCTTACATCGACAATAATGATATTGATACAGATGGCTTGATGCAGTATATCCCTGCTCCTGATTTCCCTACTGGTGCTACAATCTATGGTATCCAGGGAGTAAAGGATGCCTATGAGACCGGTAAGGGTAGAATCGTAGTACGTGCTACTGCAGAGATCGAGACTGGCGAAAATCACGATAAGATTGTCATCACCGAGATTCCTTATGGTGTCAACAAGGAGCAGCTCGTGATGGCTATTGCTGATCTTGCCAAGGAAGGCAGAGTAGATGGTATTGCTAATGTTAACGATGAGTCTGGCCGTCAGGGTATGCGTATCGTGGTTGATGTAAAGCGTGATGCGAATGCTAACGTTCTCTTGAACAAACTCTTCAAGTTGACAGCTCTTCAGAGTTCATTCTCAGTAAATTGCATCGCTCTTGTTAATGGTCGTCCACGTCTCCTGAGTTTGAAGGAATGCGTGAAGTACTTCGTTGATCATCGTCATGATGTTACAATCCGCCGTACTCAGTTTGAACTGAAGAAAGCACAGGAGCGTGCTCATATCCTCGAGGGATTGATTATCGCCTGTGACAATATTGATGAGGTGGTTCATATCATTCGTGCCAGCAAGACTCCTTCTGATGCCCAGCGCAATTTGGAGAAGCGTTTTGAACTCGACGAACTGCAGAGTAAGGCTATTGTTGACATGCGCCTCAGCCAGTTGACTGGCTTGCGCCTGGAGCAGTTGCACAATGAATTCAATGAGTTGATGAAGACCATCGACTACTTGAACCAAATCTTGAACGATCCAGAGCTTTGCAAGAAGGTGATGAAGGATGAACTCAATGAGGTGAAGGAGAAGTATGGCGATGCACGTCGTACGATGATCAAGCCAGACGATCATGAGTTCAATCCAGAGGACTTCTATCCAAACGATCCTGTGGTTATCACGGTCAGTCATCTCGGATACATCAAGCGTACTCCATTGTCAGAGTTCCGTGAGCAGGCTCGCGGTGGTGTTGGTGCCAAGGGTGCCCGCACCCGTGATAAGGACTTCACCGAGTATATCTATCCTGCAACTATGCACCAGACCATGCTGTTCTTCACCAAGAAGGGCCGCTGCTACTGGTTGAAGTGTTACGAGATTCCAGAGGGTGACCGCAATTCAAAGGGTCGTGCAATCCAGAATCTTCTCAACATCGAGAGCGATGATCAGGTGAATGCATTCCTTCGTTTGAAAGGTTTGAACGATGCAGAGTTCATCAACAGTCATTATGTAGTCTTCGCTACCAAGAATGGTACAGTCAAGAAGACTTGTCTTGAAGCATACTCTCGTCCTCGTGCCAACGGTGTGATTGCCATCAATATCGTTGAAGGTGACGAAGTAGTAGATGTTCGCTTGACCAATGGTCATAATGAGTTGATCCTCGCTAACCGCAACGGTCGTGCTGTTCGCTTCGATGAGAATCAGATCCGCACTATGGGTCGTACTTCTACCGGTGTTCGTGGTATGCGTCTCGATGATGGAGATGATGCCTTGATTGGTATGATTGTTGTCAATGATCCTGAGAAGGAGACGGTGATGGTAGTGAGCGAGCAGGGTTATGGTAAGCGTTCAGACGTAGTTGATTACCGTGTAACCAACCGTGGTGGTAAGGGTGTGAAGACACTCAACATCACCGAAAAGACCGGTCGCCTGGTAGCTATCAAGAACGTAACCGATGATAACGACCTGATGATCATTAATCAGAGTGGTATCGTGATTCGTCTTGCAGTGGCAGACTGCCGCGTGATGGGTCGTGCCACTCAGGGTGTTCGCCTCATCAATCTGACAAAGAAAAATGATGTCATCGCCAGCGTATGTAAGGTGATGAGTTCAGAGCTCGAAGCTTCGGTAGAGGAGGAAAGCCGTTCTGCCTGGGCCAAGAAGAGCGAGGAGATTGAGAATGACACAGTGGGTGCCAAGACAGCAGAAGAAGTAGCCGAGGCTGAAACTGAATTAGAGAATCAAGAAGACGAGAACGTTCAGGAGTAACATCCTGAACGCTCGTTCACATCATATTGAAGACGCGTAAAGAATTATAAATTTCAACTTTTTAAACTTTAAACAAAATGAAAAAGTTAATCGTTGCTGCAATGATGGTACTAGGTACCACATCAGCATTCGCAGGAGACAGCGATGCCCTCAAGGCAGTGCTGAAGGCTAAGACTTATGCTGAGGCTGAGGCTTTGGTTAAGCAGAATTTGGGTCAGTTGGCTGGCGATGCAGAGAAGGCAAAGGCTTACAACAAGCTTGTTGATCTCAGCATGAAGGCATTCAACGACCAGCAGAGTATCCAGCAGACCAACCAGATCATGAAGAAGAATGATCCTGTGGATGAGAATGCTATGAATGAGGGTGCTTACAATGCATTGATGAATGCTATTGAGTGCTATAAGTACGATCAGCTTCCTAATGCTAAGGGTAAGGTTGCCCCTAAGTTCAATGGCAATGCATCACGTGTTTGGGCTGCTCGCCAGCAGCTCGTAAACGCAGGTCAGACTGCTGCTCAGAACAATAAGGCTGATGAGGTATTGAAGTACTGGGGTGCATTCCTCGATACTGATTCTGATCCTCTCTTCGCTGGCATTGATGCTAAGCAGAAGGATGCTGAGAAGGATTATATCGGTCAGGTAGCTCTCTTCGCTGCTCGTTATGCTTATCAGGCTAAGGATGCTGCTCGTTGTGAGAAGTATTGCGACATTGCTATGACAAGCGAGAAGGAGGCTAAGGATGCCCTCAACCTCAAGCTCTATGTAATGAAGGATGGTTTGAAGACTAAGGAAGATTCTCTGGCTTACGTTAACAAGTTGAAGACTCTCTTTGATAAGGACCAGACTAATGAGGTTATCCTCGACGGTTTGAACTCTATGTATTCTTCTTTGAAGATGGAGAAGGAGCAGATGGAGCTTTTGGATGGTGCTATCGCTAAGAATCCTAAGAACTTCGTTGCTCTTGCTAACAAGGGTATGATGTATATCCAGAAGAATGATGCTGACAATGCTATCAACTGCCTCAAGCAGGCTCTTGATGCAAAACCAGACAACGTTGTTGTTTTGGTTTACCTCGGTGCTTGCTACAACAGCAAGGCTGGTAACTTGCAGGATCCTAATGGTCGCAAGGTAGTTTACCAGGAGGCAATCAAGGTTCTCGACAAGGCTAAGGAGCTCGACCCAGAGAAGGCTCAGGCTAATTGGGGTTACACTCGCTACCAGGCTTACTATGGCTACTATGGTCCAACAGCAGCTGAGACCAAGAAGGCTGAGGCAGAGAGCAAGTAATATTGCCTGAACTCTTTTAGAAATAATGATTATTGCTCCGGGAAAGGTTCCAAGACTTTTCCCGGAGCATTTTTTTTGCAGAAAACTTGTCTGGCTTATTTTTTCTTTGTACTTTTGCAGACAGATTATGTAATTACGTTTAATGATGAAACAGATATTTATCAATCATAGAAATTTTATGGCAGCTTTGTTCCTGGGGATTGCTTCTCTTCTTGTATCTTGCCAGATGGGTAAGACGCAGGCTGGAGATAATATGGATGCAGGGGATACTATCCCGTTAAAATATGCGCAGCATCTCACTATGGTGAAGCACGGAGAAGAATATACTGAGGTGATTCTTGCCAATCCCTGGAAAGAGGGAACTCTTCTGCATCGCTACATTCTGGTGCCTAAAGGGAAGGAGGGAAATGAAACTGTAACACGACTTGCCCTGCGACGTGCTTCTGCTGCAAGATGCGCTACTGATACGGTCCGTACGCCGGTAACGAGCAGCGTGGTCTTCATGGGACCTCATTGTCAGCTGATGTATGAACTGGGTTGCAAGAATGCCATCAGTGGCGTATGTGATATGAATTATATCAATATTCCAGATATCAAGAAGAGAGTGGTGGATTGTGGTTCCAGTATGCAACCGGATATTGAACGTATCATCTCCTTGAAGCCGGAGGCTCTCCTGGTTTCTCCTTTCGAGAACAGTGGAGGATATGGTAAGCTGGATATGCTTCATATTCCTATGATTGAAGCTGCTGATTATATGGAGACTTCGCCTTTGGGGAGAGCTGAATGGATGAAGTTTTATGGGATGCTTTTTGACAAGAATGCTGACTCGATTTTAAGCAGATAGAACAGGATTATCTGCATCTGAAGTCTATAGCCAAGAAGTTGCCACAAGGTCTGTCGGTGTTGACCGAAAGAAAATCGGGAAGCGTATGGTATGTACCTGGAGGACAGAGTACTATAGGTATTTTGTTAAAGGATGCCAACGCCCGTTATATTTTTGAAGACGATTCGCATAGTGGAAGTCTTGCGATGAGTCCGGAGCAGATTCTTTCAAAAGGAAAAGATATTGATGTCTGGGCATTTAAGTATTTCGGTGGTGCGCCATTAACACGTGCCCAATTGCTTCAGGAGTATGATGGCTACAAGGCTCTTCATTGCTTTGCCAATCCGCAGATTTACGAAGTGGACACCAGTACTGAACCTTATTTTGAACTCACCGGTTTTCATCCTGAAATCCTGCTTCGTGAGTTTATCCTCCTTTCACATCCTGCTGATCACGCTAAGTTCTCGAAGTATGCAAAGGATATCAGAACGTTGGGAACTTTGAGATTCTATCATCGTCAATTACAATAGAAACCATGAACAAGGTCATTGTCTCTATTGTCTTGGTGGTTGCCATCGCTCTGTTGTTCTTCGGTAATTTGGTATGGGGTAGCGTCAACATTCCATACGGGGAGGTGGTCGGTATATTGATGGGTAATCAGACAGTCTCTGATACTTATGGCTATATTATCCTCGAATCACGTCTTCCGCAAGCCATCACAGCTTTGCTTTCCGGTGCTGCTCTTGCCACAAGCGGTTTGCTGCTCCAGACAGCTTTCCGTAATCCTCTGGCAGGACCGGATGTTTTTGGAATCAGCAGTGGAGCAGGATTGGCAGTTGCCATCGTTATGTTAGCCTTTGGAGGCAACATAAGTCTGGATCATCTTAGTCTGGGTTTTCTGGATGGAGAATGTGGTTATGCTATTGGTGGATTCATGGCTATTCTGGTGTCTGCCTTTGCAGGAGCCATGCTGGTGATGGGAATCATCACAGCTTTCTCTGCCATTGTCAGAAGTTATACTGTCCTTCTGATTATCGGTTTGATGGTAGGTTATCTTGCCGGCAGCGCCATCTCGTTATTGAATTTCTTCAGTACGGCAGAGGGTGTGAAATCCTATCTGATATGGGGAATGGGAAGTTTCGGCAATGTTTCCATGGGCGAGGTGAGATGGTTTGTACCATTTACCATCCTCGGTCTATTGGCTTCCCTTCTGTTGATTAAGCCGCTTAACGCCCTGCTGTTGGGTGAGCAATATGCAGAGAATCTTGGCTTTCCTATCAGGAAACTACGAATCGCTTTGCTCGTTATAACGGGAATGCTCGCTGCAGTAGTTACTGCATTTTGTGGTCCTATAGCTTTCATTGGGCTTGCCACTCCTCATATAGCACGTCTGCTGGTTGGTACAGAAAATCATCGACCGCTTCTGCCAGTTACAATGCTGATGGGGGCGGCTATTGCCCTTCTATGTAATCTTCTCTGTTCTCTACCATCAGATGGGGGAATCATTCCGCTCAATGCCGTGACTCCACTTTTTGGTGCACCTGTTATTATCTATATTCTGGTAAGAAGGCAATAGTTTTCTGTGAGATAGCTGGTGTATGTATCTAAGAAATAAATATACAGTGTTGTTCTGTTGAAAAGATGTCCTTAAGGGAATTATCTTTTTCCCTTAAAGAAAAAAATATTTTTCCTTAAGGATAAATGAATTTTCCCTTAAGGGTAAATATAAAACCGCTTATCCCCCCAAAATACTAGGGAATAAGCGGTTTTCTTGTCTTATTGAAAATTATGTACTCTTTATGGGTTCACCACATTGATAGGTTTTCCCTCAAGAAAAGCCTTTACGTTAGCAGCTACCTGCTTATTCAAGCGCTTGCGAGCTTCAAAGGTAGCCCAGGCAATGTGAGGAGTGAGATAGGCATTAGGCTCCTTAAAAAGAGGATTCTCTTTAGAAGGTGGTTCCTGAGTCATCACGTCCGCACAATAAGCACCGAGTTTCTGGTTGTGCAAAGCCTTTGCAACAGCTTCTTCATCTACCAATGGTCCGCGACCGGTATTCACCAGAATGGCTGTATCCTTCATCTTTTCGATACTCTCCTCATTGATAAGGTGATAGGTGCTATCCGAGAGAGGACAATGCAGGGATAGAATATCACTTGTGGCAAGCAGCCCCTCCTTGCTGACCTTTTGAATCCATTCAGGAAGGTCGCAAGAGTTCTTGCTGGTGCAGGCGCAAACGTCCATTCCGAACTGACGGGCGATATTTGCAACCTTCATACCGATATTGCCCAATCCCATAATGCCAAGCTTTTTGCCTGCAAGTTCCATTAAATGGGTATCCCAATAACAGAAATCCTTGTTGCTTGCCCATCGCTCGTTTCTATTTTCCTGAGTGTAATGTTCTACACGGTTGGTAACGGCGAGGATGAGGGCAAAGGTCATCTGTGCCACACTATCCGTACTGTAGGCAGGGATGTTGGTAACAACGATGCCTTGTTTCTTGGCAGCAGCTATATCCACAACATTGAAACCTGTAGCCTGGATTCCGATGTACTTCAAGTTGGGAAGCTGCGCCAATGTTTCTGCATCCATCTGTACCTTGTTTAGCAAGATGATGTCTGCATCCTTGGCACGTTCACTTTTTCTTCATCAGAAGTGCGGGGATAAACCACTACCTCTCCCAATTCTTCCAACAGATGATAATCCAGATCGCCCGGATTAGCGGCATAGCCGTCTAAGATAACAATTTTCATTTTTATTCGTTATTATTCGTTCATCAAATAATTCTTGAATGATGCAAAGTCCTTGGTCATCTGGATGCTCTTCTTCTCACCCTTCATGAATTCAGCAAGACGGGCTGGAATCTCGATGTCGGTTCCGAGGATGCTATCCACCTTCTCCTTGAACTTGGCTGGATGAGCTGTTTCCAGGAACACACCGACCTCACCTGGCTTCAATTGCTCCTTCAATGCCTGATAGCCACAAGCTCCGTGAGGATCAAGCACATATTTTGTCTCGTTATAGCACTTCTTCATCGTGTCTGCAATCTGCTCATCCTTGTATGTAGCTCCGCTGATGTACGCAGCGATGGCGTCGTGGTTGCCCTTGTAGAGGTCATAGATACGTGCAAAGTTTGAAGGATCACCCACGTCCATAGCATTGGCGATGGTCTGCTTGCTAGGCTGTGGATTATACTTGCCGGTCTGGAGATACTCGTAGAAGATGTCATTGGCATTGTTGGCAGCGATGAAACGATGGATTGGCAAGCCCATCTCATGTCCGAAGAGTCCTGCTGTGATGTTACCGAAGTTACCGCTAGGTACGCAGATGACCAACTTGTCTGCCAAGCCCTTCTCCTTCATGCGGGCGTATGCATTGAAATAGTAGAATGCCTGAGGCAAGAAGCGGGCTACATTGATAGAATTGGCAGAAGTCAGCTTCATGTGCTTGTTCAACTCCTCGTCCATGAACGCAGACTTAACCAGCGCCTGGCAGTCGTCGAAAACACCATCTACCTCAAGAGCTGTGATGTTCTTGCCGAGGGTTGTGAACTGGCTCTCCTGAATCTTGCTCACCTTGCCCTTTGGATAAAGCACGTAAACGTGGATTCCCTCTACACCGAGGAAACCATTGGCAACGGCAGAACCCGTATCACCCGATGTTGCTACGAGAACGTTGACTTCCTCTTTACCTTCCTGACGAACGAAGTACTGGAGCAGGCGAGCCATGAAACGGGCACCTACATCCTTGAAGGCGAGAGTAGGACCATGGAACAACTCCAAAGAGTAGATATTTGGCTCCACCTCTACAACAGGGCAGTCGAATGCCAAGGTATCATATACTATCTTCTTCAAAGAGTCTGCATCTACATCCTCGCCGAAGAAGGCATCAGCTACCTGGTAAGCAATCTCCTGGAAGCTCAGCTTCTCGATATTGTCGAAGAAGTCCTGTGGTAACTTCTTGATGATTTCTGGCATATAGAGACCACGGTCTTCTGCCAAACCTTTAACTACCGCCTTATGTAAATCGGCGATTGGTGCTTTTTTATTTGTTGAATAATATTTCATTTTACTTTGAACTTTGAACATTTTTTAATTGATAGCCATGAAGGCTTTCATGAAGTCCTGCAGCTGGAGCAATCCATAGCTTCCGCTTACACAACTTACCTCATCGTATTCCTCTACCTGGTCAGGTTCGATACCTGGATAGTAGATGATGAAAGGAACGGATTCCTTAACGTGGGTGCGAACCTCCACTGGAGTAGGGTGATCCGGCAAAACCGAGATGCAGACAGGTTCTGTCCATGTGCTCACCTCATCAACGATAGGTTTGATCAGGCGCTGGTCGAGGTATTCAATCGTCTTGAGCTTTAATTTCAGATTGCCGTCATGACCAGCCTCATCACTTGCTTCTACATGGACATAGACAAAGTCGTCTCCATCCTTCAGTGCCTGGATAGCTGCAGCAGCTTTGCCTTCGTAATTCGTATCAGAAAGACCTGTAGCGCCCTCTACGATGATGTTGCGAAGACCAGCATAATGACCGATACCGCGAATCAGATCAACGGCAGAAATCACAGAGCCCTTCTTGATTTGAGGATACATCTGCGAAAGAGTCAGCATGTGTGGTCGATAACCACCGCCCCAAGGCCAGATGATGTTAGCCATGCGCTCACCACGTTCCTTGCGTGACACATTGAAAGGATGATTCTCCAAAATCTCCTTACTCTTGATAATCAGTTCGTTCAGAAGGTCGGCTGTCTGCTGCGCACTCATGCGATAATCATCGCTCAACGTGCCGCCGTTCTCAGCCACAACCTCGGCAGGAGTCTTGTCGCTGTTGCCAGCAAGCAGAGCTGCATCTACGCCTTCCATCGGCTTCACGAGCAGCGGTTTCCATTCCTCGTTCGGATGATCGTGAGGAGGCGCGCAATCCACATACTTGTTACCGCCCTTGATGATAAGCAGATGGCGATACTGGATGCCCGTGATAAACTTCACGATGCCCGGATATTGGCAGGCTAGCTTCTCGTTCAGATACTTGATGAGCACATCGGCATCTTCCGTCTCCAGATTGCCACCGTTGTGGGTTACGATGATTCCGTCGTTTACATTGATGATGTTGCAGCGCAGGGCGAAATCGTTCGGACTCATCTCGTAGCCGATGCTGGCAGTCTCCAGTGGACCGCGTCCTTCGTAAACCTCATTCTGGTCGTAACCCATGATAGAGCTGTTGGCAACCTCTGAACCAGGCAGAAAGCCATCGGGTACAGTAATGAGTCTTCCTGTCTTGCCCTTCTTGGCAAGCATATCCATATATGGTGTATGGGCGTATTGAAGCAAGGTCTTGCCACCCAGTCTTTCTACTGGGTGGTCGGCCATGCCATCGCCTAAAATGATAATATGCTTCATAATAGTTATCCTTTATTGATTGATACGACGAAATTAAACGTTGGCAATACTCATGATGTTGGCAAAGACACCGGCCGCAGTTACGCTGGCTCCGGCACCATATCCCTGAATCATCATTGGGTATTCCTTGTAGCGCTCTGTGGTGAGCAATACGATATTGTTGGAACCTTCCAGATTGTAGAATGGGTGCTCTGGACCTACAGCCTGCAGACCTACACTGGTCTTTCCCTTATCGAGGGTGGCAACAAAACGCCAGCGTTTGTGTTCCAGATCCAGTGTCTTGCGCTTAGCCTCAAAGTCGGCATCGAGCTGTGGCAGTTTCTTCCAGAACTCATCGATGCTGCCCTTGAAGAATGAGTCAGGAACAAAGAGATTCTTTTCTACATCTTCCTGCTCTACACGATATCCAGCCTCACGGGAGAGGATGACAAGCTTTCTGATGACATCCATGCCACTGAGGTCGATACGTGGATCAGGCTCACTGTAACCCTTCTCCTTTGCCAGTTTCACAGTCTCTGAGAATGGAACGACTCCTGAGATGGCATTAAAGATATAGTTGAGCGTTCCTGAGAGAACTGCCTCAATCTTAAGGATTTTATCTCCGGAATTTCGGAGGTCGTTGATGGTTCCGATGATAGGAAGACCTGCGCCCACGTTGGTCTCGAAACGGAAGAATACACCACGCTGAATGGCTGTCTTCTTCAACTTCTCGTAGTTCTCATATTCGCTTGAAGCTGCAATCTTGTTGGCAGCAATCACACTTACGTTATGCTCCAGAAGACTCTGGTATAAGGTTGCAACATCCTTGCTTGCCGTACAATCTACGAATACGCTATTAAAGATATTCATTGCGAGGATAGTATCGCGAAGGAGTTCTGGGGTACTAGGCAAGGAATTCTTCAGTTCTGTCTGATAGTTCTCCAGGTTGAGTCCCTCACGATTGAAGATGGCGTTCTTGGAAGAAGCAATACCCACAACATTCAGCTTTAACTTGCTGCGTTCCATCAAGTCTGCTGACTGCTTTTTGATTTGTTCAATCAATTTTCCGCCTACGGTACCTACACCGCAGATAAAGAGGTTGAGAACCTTATATTCTGAAAGGAAGAAACTGTCGTGCAATACGTTGAGAGACTTGCGGAGGTAATCGCTCTTTACAACGAATGAGATGTTGGTCTCAGAAGCACCCTGAGCACAGGCGATGACAGAAATACCGCTTCTGCCAAGTGTACCAAAGAGCTTACCGGCAATACCGGCAGCATGCTTCATGTTCTCACCCACGATGGCGATGGTAGCCAGTCCTGTTTCTGCATGCATTGGATACATGGCTCCATCGGCAATCTCGTTGTGGAACTCGTTGTTCAATACGTTTACTGCTTCTTCTACATCCTGCTCTCGTACACCGATAGAGGTTGAATTCTCTGAGGAAGCCTGTGAAACCATAAATACAGAGATTCCCTCGTTAGCCAGGGCAGTAAAGATACGGCGGTTTACACCGATGACACCCACCATGGAAAGACCGGTTACAGTGATGAGCGCAGTACCGTTGATAGAAGAGATACCCTTGATAGGTTTCTGGTCACTGTCTATCTTATTCTTGATGATGGTACCAGGAGCATCTGGATTGAAGGTATTCTTTACCTTGATAGGGATATTGTTGACACAAACCGGGTAGATAGTAGGAGGGTAGATAACCTTTGCACCGAAGTTGCAAAGCTCCATTGCCTCAATATAACTCAGTTCGTTGATCGTATAAGCAGATTTGATGACACGTGGATCGGCAGTCATGAATCCATCTACATCAGTCCAGATTTCAAGGACCTCCGCATTCAATGCTGCTGCAATGATAGCTGCAGTATAGTCACTACCACCACGGCCGAGGTTTGTGGTACGTTCTGTATCTTTGTCACGGCTGATGAAACCCGGAACGAGAGAAATGCGAGGAAGGTCAGCGAAAGTATCCTTCACCAATTTGGTAGTCAGCTCGCTGTCGAGGGTATGCTTACCCTTACCATTGAGGCGGGCAGTCTTGATGAAGTTACGTGAGTCAAACCACTTGGCGCCACGAATGAGTGTGGCAACAATCTTCGAGCTGAGTCTTTCTCCATAGCTCACGATAGCATCCTGAGTCTTCTCGCTGAGATCGTGAATCAGATACACACCGAAGTAGATGCTCTTCAACTGTTCGAAGAGGGCATCAACTGATTTGAAAAGATTTTCTCTATCCGCTGTGTCGGTGATGATGGTATCTATCATCTTATGGTGGCGATCAACCATGGCATCGAATTCGACTCTCCATGACTCATCACCCTTGAGGGCAAACTGAGAGGTTTGCAAGAGTTTGTCGGTGATTCCGCCAAGCGCGCTCACGACAACCACTACACTCTGTTTCTTTGCCTCATTTTCAACGATACGTTTTAAGCTGAGGATGCTTTTTACGGAACCAACTGATGTTCCGCCGAATTTTAATACTTTCATACGTTATTGAATTTTGCGTTGGTATTGTAATGCTCCCCCCGAAACGACCGGGGCCGAAGCAGAACTTGTGGGCAAAAGTACTAAATTTATATCAAACTGCCAAAGAAATCTTTGAAAAAGTGGCATTTTGTAGGTGTTTTTCCCTATTTTGTTGTTTTTTATAGCTTAAAATGCTCTCTATACATTATTATATATAATAAAAGCGTTAAATCTTCTCGAAAAGTTTGGAGGTTTCGGATAATTTGCGTACTTTTGCGGATGTTAAATTGAAACAGAAAAAGAAATAGAAACAGATATAGATATAGATATAAATAAACACAATGAAGTATTTATTATTCTCAGATATTCACGGCTGCTTGCCAGCCTTGGAAAAAGTTCTCGGTTTCTTCGAGAAGGAAAAGTGTGATATGATGTGTATCATGGGTGACATCATCAACTATGGTCCGCGCAACAGAATCCCAGAAGGTATTGATTCTAAAGGGATTGTGGAATGCCTGAATGGGCTGGCTGACAAGATTGTAGCTGTTAGAGGCAATTGTGATGCAGAAGTAGATCAGATGCTTCTGGATTTCCCTATGATGGAAACCTGCGCCCTGTTGGTGGATGACGGTAAGCGTTATCTTCTGACACATGGACATATATATAATAAGGAGAATATGCCTAAGGGCCCTTACGATGCAATGATTTATGGTCATTCGCATCTTTGGGAATTGTCTCACAATGAGGAAGGAAAAGCAATTGTCAACACGGGTAGCATCACCTTCCCTAAGGGTGGTAATGTGCCAACGTTTGCTACACTGGAGAATGGTAAATTTACAATGTATCAGTTAGATACATTTGAAGTGCTGGCAACAATGGAAGTATAAACTTGTCACTCTTCACTTTCATAAAGCTAATCATAAAGTTCAAAGTAAATGATTCAGGAATATCAGATTAGAATTCTGCCAGAACAGGCTGCCAATGAGGAAGGCATCAAGCGTTATCTGGCTAAGGAAAAAGGGTTGGATGTAAGAACCTTGAATAAGGTGCGGGTATTGAAACGCAGTATTGATGCCCGCCAGCGTACCATTTTTGTGAATCTGAAGGTACGTGCCTATATCAATGAGATGCCTCAAGATGATCAGTATGTCCATACAGAATATCCGGATGTCAGTTCGCGTCCGAGAGTCATTGTGGTAGGAGAGGGACCTGGCGGTCTCTTTGCTTCCTTGCGTTTGATAGAGCTTGGATATCGCCCTGTTGTTCTGGAGCGTGGCAAGGACGTGCGAGAGCGTAAAAAGGACCTTTCCAACATCACCAAGACCCAGAAGGTGGATAGTGAGAGCAACTATTGTTTTGGTGAAGGTGGAGCCGGAGCGTATAGTGACGGTAAGCTTTATACCCGAAGCAAGAAGCGGGGCAGCGTGGATAAGATTCTGAATGTTTTCTGCCAGCATGGTGCCAATACGAACATCCTTGCAGATGCCCATCCTCATATTGGTACAGATAAGTTGCCTCGCGTGATAGAGAATATGCGCAATACTATTATCAATTGTGGCGGTGAGGTGCATTTTCAGACCAAGATGACTCGTTTTATTCTGGAAGGTGACCGTGTGATTGGGGTTGAAGCTGTTAACCTGGCAACAGGTGCTGAGGAGAATTATCGTGGACCGGTGATTCTTGCAACAGGTCATAGTGCCCGGGATGTCTATCGCTATCTGGCTTCTTCGAAGATTGAAATCGAAGCTAAGGGTATTGCCGTCGGTGTTCGATTGGAGCATCCTTCTCAGCTTATCGACCAGATACAGTATCACAACAGGAATGGCAGAGGAAAGTATCTTCCTGCAGCCGAGTATAGTTTTGTAACTCAGGTAGATGGACGGGGTGTGTACAGTTTCTGTATGTGCCCTGGCGGTTTTGTGATTCCTGCAGCTACGGGTCCGGAGCAGTTGGTGGTAAATGGTATGAGTCCTAGCAACCGTGGCACCGCCTGGAGTAATTCCGGTATGGTGGTTGAGACACATCCTGAAGATGTTGTACAGTCAGACGAGGAATTGAAGGACCCGTTATCAATGATGTATTTCCAGGAAATGGTAGAGAAGCAATGCTGGCAGCAGGCTAATATGAAGCAGACAGCTCCGGCTCAGCGAATGGCTGATTTTGTGAACAATCGTTTGAGTTATGATTTGCCAAAGAGCAGTTATGCACCTGGACTGATCAGTAGTCCGCTTCATTTCTGGATGCCATCCTTTATCTCCAAGCGCCTGCAGGAAGGCTTTAAGACTTTCGGAAAGAATGCGCATGGTTTTCTCACCAATGAGGCGACATTGATAGCTATGGAAACCCGCACCTCTTCACCTGTCCGCATCGTACGTGATAGGGAAACGCTGATGCATGTCCGTATCCAGGGTCTCTTTCCTTGTGGTGAAGGTGCCGGATATGCTGGCGGTATTGTTTCAGCAGGTGTGGATGGCGAACGCTGTGCAGAGATGTGTGCAGAGTATCTGAAGCAACAATAAATGTCGATATAATGAACAAAGAACAAAAAAAGCAGGCAACAGAAGATTGTTACCTGCTTTTTTGTTCTTTGGATTCTTATTTACTGAGATTGGCGATTTTACTTACTGAGATTGGCAATTGTTGCAATCATGGCAGCGATGCTGGAAAGGCTACTGCCCATGCTCATGGTTTCAGCCACAGTCATCTTACGTTTCATCTTGGATGGAACAACAATCTCGCAGCCAGGTTGCGCCTTGGCGCCATGTCCCACTTTAGCTACCTTGCCATTCATATAGATAATATAAGCCTTGCTCTTGTTGGCATCAGCGGCAAATCCGCCCGCTTCATCTATGTAGCTGGCAATACTCTTGCCCTTTTCATAGGCCACCGTATTGGCGTACATTACAGAGCCGTTGATTTTCACGGTTCCATTGTATTGTGGAACAATCAACCTGTCACCCTCTCGCAGAATCATATCTGCATCACTGCCGGGATGCTTCAGCGCTTCAGCAAGATCGATGCCTACAGGATATTCTTCAGGAACACTGAACTTCAACAGATCAGCATTCTGCGCATCTTTTGCAGTCTGGGTAATGGCACTGGCATTATTACTGCTTGCAGCCAACTGCAGAAGATTTTTCTGCTGTTGTTCTCTCTGCATTTTCAGAACAGCCTCCATGCGTGTTTTTTCAGCTTCATTTGCCTTACGCATCAGGCGGGCACCCTTGATATATGCCTGCTCTGTGCTTCCTCCAGCCTTCTTGAAGAGATCGCTTAATCTGGCATTGCGGCGATCAAGGGTATAGGTGCCTCCAAACATCACTTCACCTTCAATCATCACGTTCTGCTGTTCCGTATAGGCTGGGCTCTTGCGGATGCTCACTTCATCGAAAGGCATCAGCTTGAATCCTGGTGTTCCGTCCACCACAAAACCATCTTTCAGGGCGAGCGTGTAGGTCTTGGCTATAATGCTGTCTGGTCTTGTGGCTTTGGCGTCATTTACTCTTCGGCTTACCAGGACATTAATCGTTGAAGCCTTGTCGGTCAGTCCACCAGCCTGCAGCACGAAATCCTCAATCGTTTCATTTTCTGCATATTGATAGATTCCCGGATATTGTACTTCTCCGCGGATGGTGAGCGTTCTCTCTGAAATCTTTTCCTGTCTTGTCGGAATAAAGAGGACATCATTTTCCTTGAGTGGAATATCAGCCACAGTACCATTCATCACGCCTGCAATATCTACTGCTATTACTTCCAGCGATCTGTCCGATTTCATCCGGTGCATCACGCACGTGCCGTAAAGGCCTCCTCTGTCAATCCTTCTGCGTGTTCTACCAATGTGCGGACACTGTTGATCTGATCTCCTAGATTGTACATACCTGGTCGGAAGACGGCTCCCTTGATTTCTACGGTGTTGCTGTAGCGGGGGAGAATGGAATCTACGCTTACAGAATCGCCATCGTCGATATGGAAACTGGAGAAATCGAATTCCTCTACGTTATATACAGAATAGTCTCTGCCAGTCTTGCGATGGATGCGAACTGATTTCTTGTAAGCATCTCCTGTAAATCCGCCAGCATATTTAAGAAGAGAGTTCACGCTCTCATTTTTCTTCATTTCATAAATCATCGGGCGCTTTACCTTTCCGGTAATCGTAACCAGACAATCGTAGGCTCCCACTACGATGACATCATTATCTGCCAGGCGTACATTGCCGGTCAGTTTGCCATTGAGAATGTAATCATAGATATCTACCACAGTAACCAGTTTGTTATGGCGATAAACCTTGATGTTTCGCAATGTACCCAAGTCGTTGGTGCCACCTGCCATATAGAGTGCGTGGAAAACGGTGGCAAAGGCAGATAGGGTATAGGTGCCTGGAGTTTTTACTTCGCCCATCACATTGACCATAATGGTCTTGGTTTGTCCTACAGTGAGTTTTATCTTGCTCGAACGGTATCTGCTACCCAGTGTATTGCGAAGTCGGGCATTTGCCTGAGCAACGGTTAAACCGGCTACCGATACAGGTCCAAAGCCTTCGATGGTAACTTCGCCATCAGGAGAAACGGTGCTTTCTATGGTTTTCTGTGATGCACCATAGATGTCAATGATAACCGCATCTCCAGGTCCTAAGCGATAGTTCTGTGGAGTGGCAATATTCATATTTGGCTCGAAGCTCAACTCTTTGTTATTGAAGATGTCTCTTCCGAAAACCTTCTTGGTTTTCGCTTCCCGTTCAGCAAGAAGACGTTTGATCATCATCGCAGTATCTGGAATAATCCCATCCATCTCGTTCTGGAAATCCATATACTCCTCGTCATCCTCATCGAAAGTATGCTTGTACTGATCATCCTTCTGTGCAGTGATGCGATAGTTGGTGTAGTTCTTCGATTCTTCGCTGATTCCCTTACCATAATCTTCACGGGGTTTACCATTGTTGGTACGAAGACGAGAGGTTTCCTTCCCTTGCAGTTGGGCGGAAGTACCAGTAACCCCGCCCTTTTTCAACTGGCGCTGATACTTGTCTCTTACCCGTCGAATCTGTGAGATATCTACCCCCTGCTGCATCAGTTTGGTAACTATCTGAGCATTTGAAGACCCTTTTTCATGCTCTTTCACAACCAAGCTCATCACCTGATCGTCTGTCATGGTGGAAGTCTGTGCGAAGGCTGAACCTGCTGCCATCACCAACAGAAGGAAGAGGATGAATTGTTTCCTCATTTTATTTATCTTCATGATTTTCCTATTCATTTATGATCCTATTATTATATAATAACTCATTTTTACGGAATTTGTTGCAAATTTAGATAAAAATTTCCGAATTATAAGCCAGTATAATAAAAAACTTCTATGATTTCCCTCGAATTGTTCGAAATTAGCCTTGTTTTCGAGAAATCAAGACCACAAACTACAAAAAATCTAACTGTACGGCAGAAACGGGCTGAAAGCCCAAAAGCTCTTAGCCCAGGGCATCGCCTTATTGTAAATATGGAATGGCAAACTTCACCAGACAATATCCACCTCCAATGAGCCAACCATAAAGGATGGCAGCCAAGAGGAAAGGCTTAATGCCGGCTTTCTTGAATTTGTCAAAGCTTGTTTCGGCTCCCAATGCAGCCATGGCCATGGTCAGAAGGAAAGTATCCAGTTGGTTAATCCAATCCACTATGCTTTCCGGAAGCAACCCAAGAGAATTGAATCCGATCACTACCAGAAAGAGAATGGCAAACCATGGAATGCTGATTTTAGGCTTGTTGGTGTCAGTATTTTCCAAACAGTCTCTTTTGGCAACATCCCTAGCAACGGTCCATGCAATCACCAGTAATACCGGTACCAGCATCATCACCCTTATCATCTTTACAATGATGGCATTGTTGCTCACCTCGGCTCCCATGGCATTGGCTGCACCTACCACATGGGCTACTTCATGAAGGGTGGAACCCGTAAAGAGTCCCATCATATCTGGTGATAGGTCAAAGATGCCAGCTCTGTAGAGAATAGGGTAGAGGAACATGGATAATGTTCCAAAGATGACTACGGTGGCTACGGCTACTGCCGTCTTGTAAGGTTTCGGACGAATGGCCCCATCCACACCCAATACTGCTGCAGCTCCACAGATGGCACTTCCGCAAGCGGTGAGCAGTGCGATGCTGCGGTCTATTTTCAGGAGTCTTCCCAACAGAATTCCCAAGCCGATGGTGCCGCATACAATGATGGCATCCATCACGATGGCAGAGAAGCCCACAGCCATCACATCCTGGAAGGTGAGCTTGAAACCATAAAGGATGATGCCTGTGCGGAGGATTCGCTTGCTGCAAAACTTGATGCCCGGTACCCAGGTGTCGGGCAGGTTGTTACGTAAACTATTGGCATAGAGCATACCAATGATGATGCCCACCACCATGGGGCTAAACGAAAGAGCTTTCACCCAGTCCATGCCACCGATGTAGAAGGCAGCGCATGCGAAGAGTGCGATGAGCAATACGCCATGCAGCATACTGCTCCTTTGTTCTGATAATCTCATATTCTTCATTTTTTTTGTTGGTTATTCACTTTTTTAAAAGCGGGTGCAAAGGTACGAAAAAATATGAGATGTTGTATATATATAATAACTATACGTTATAATCTTTGGTTATGAATCTCTTGAATGTCTGCAGGAGCTTGGCGGTCTCGCCTCTCTTCTCAACAAACATAAAATCTCGTTCCATCTTCAGATTCTCAATTTCCAGAACCTTGAATACTTGTCCATAGATACTTCTGTAGATGGCTCTTACGCTGATGATACCCATGCTTAAGGAATGTTCCACGAAATGCTTGATGCCCTCTGTGGTTCCCAGATTCATCTCAATGTTCAGATCAGAAAGAGCAATGCCGTTTTCCTGCAGTTTTTTTTGGATGACATCCAAAGTTCCGGAACCTAATTCACGCAGTACAATCGGTGTCTGCCTGAGAATGTCCAGAGAAATCTCATCTTGCTGGGCTAGGGGATTGGAACAATGTACGAACGCCACCAGTTCATCTTTCATGAAAGGAGTGTATTTAAAGGTGGGCTGCCGCTTGATGCCTTCCACCATACCCAGGTCTATCCTTCCTGCAGCAAGCGCATCCTCTATCTCATGAGAATTTCCGCTGAGCAGGGTAAGACGAATGTCGGGATAATGTTTCCTGAATTCAGCTATCAGTTCGGGGAGAACATATTGCGAGATGGTGGTACTGGCTCCGATGCGCAGTTCACCACCAGATTTCTCCGTGAGCTTCTTCATGTCGAAATCGAGATTCTGATAGGCATCGATAATCTTGCAGGCATGGTCAAGCATAAGTTGTCCGGCACGGGTGAGTTGGATGCGGTTGCCGATTCTGTCGAATAGTTGCACCCCATATTCCTTTTCAAGCTCCTGTATGTGCTTGCTGATGGCAGGCTGACTGATGAATAGTTCGTTGGCAGCCTTAGTGAAACTCAGGAGTGTAGCCACACTTCTGAAAACTTTCAGTCTTGTATCTATCATTGTATGTTCCTTTTTATTTCAAAATTCCTTGCCAATATGATGCCGAGTGCAGCATATCTTTTGCAAATTTAGATAAAAAATCCGAATTATAAGCCAGTATGATAAAAAACTTCATTGATTTATAGAGGAAAGCTGCGAAAAAAGTAATATACAATGAAAATAACCGAAGTTGAAAATGACCATGACCGGAAATGACCATGACCGGAAATGACCGGAAATAAAATCACCATTTTCAAGGTTTCCTTCTTCGTAGACTTCATACTCTGTTCTGTGTTTAAGAGTTCTCTGAATCACAACTACCCGGAAAGCCCCTCGTTCTGTGCCTCGATTTCGGGTCTTCATTGATGACCGGCGCCTGTCATTATTTAAGCCCCGCCCCCAGCCCGTCCGAGAACGGCCGTTTGGGGGTGTATCATAGAGGGCAGAACCGCTATCACGACTCCACCTAAGCCCCTCTAAGGCATATCTTTTTTCATCTTAAAATTTTAGTTTATGTTAAACAATTCGTCATAAGGGCTTAAAATGGCCGATATGAACACTAATAGAGCGTGTTTTTCGATGGTATTGATCCCTACAGGTCATTATCCAAGAGAAGCAATCAAAGCAGGTACACCTTTGAGAGAT
>NZ_QSIG01000042.1:0-25906 GCF_003468525.1 Prevotella sp. AM34-19LB
TTTCAAAGAACTATTTCGTTACATGAAACGTTAAATATCAGAGCGTAATATTAACAATTAACAGGGATGTTTCCAGCTTGTTTTCAAGAACAGAGAACTGGACACCCTAATTAATAAATAAATTGTTATTACAATATCGATTATATGATTCCTAATGATAGATAAACCTATGAAATAACCCAAAAATGATTACACGTTGATATCTATATAAACCTCGTTCCACTTATTCACGCTCGGCTGCACACCAGAGCCACCAGGTATAGCCTCAGGGAATGGCAGTTTATCCAGCTCTATCCTGATAGGAGCACCCTCTTCCTGATCGGCAGCGTGAACCTGATCGGTAACATCCACCTCGTAAAACCAGTTGCTGCCGTCGGTGAGCTGCGCATAAACCATCAGTACATGTTTGGCAGAAAAGTCCAGACAGTGACCGAAGAGGTTTTCCTTGCCCCTGACGATGGTAAGACTAGGATCCAACTCAAGTGCAAACGGAATGGTAACCCTCTCTGATGACAGCTGGTCGATACCAGCCAGCCATCCGCCAGACAGTCCAGACAAGCTGGCACTCATCGCCTTCACGCTCCGGATATTCTCCACGTTCCTGATTTCTACGGTGAAATACTTCACTCTCGGTTTGGGTTTCATCGTAATGGTACTCATCTCACCTGCCGGCTTGATGACCACTCGCTCGGCATGGGCGCTATAGAGCATAGCCGGTCCCTGCATCACTCGCTCCTTTTCTGTGCCCCTGGCACGTGGCTCAGCCTTTGCCATAGCAGCAAGCAAGCCCTGGAGTGCTCGTGTTTCAGCCGAAGTAACCTCGAAAGTATTGAACTGTTCCTTGTTTTTGATACGATGCGTCTCCTTGTCACTGTTTACACAGATGGCACGATAGACTCCAGCATCCGCAGAGATGGTTCCGCCTTTCTTATCCGTAAACTCGTATCTGATAGGCTCACCTCCATTCTCAGGATAGAGATAGAGACTCATGGTGGCAGGATTGGCATCGGGAGCTTCGCTCCAGTCGAACTTCACCTCCACAGTCTCTCGGTGGGGATGGTCGTAGCAGAGGTCCTTATGCTCGCAGGATGAGAGCAGTTCTGCCATCATCAGGAAGAAGGCTGCACAGACGATTACGCGGAAGAATAGGATCATTGATTGTCTTAACTCTGTCATACTAGTTATTCTAGTCATTTCTTACCTCCTTTCTTGCTATTGGTGTTTCCGTTGCCGAGGAGCCATACCAGTGATACTTCGCCGCGGGTAGGTCCTATCCAGGTGCGGTTGCGGGTTGCCTCATATACGTAGCATCCGTCTTTCGGCTCATAGGTCTTGTAGTGGGACTTGATGTATCCCACGCCCAGTCCGAAGTCGAGGTTCAGGCGTCTTCCTATCGGCAGTGAGTATCCGTACTCCATTCCTGCTCCGTAGGTTTTCTTGCTCTGGTGACCGGTGCCGCCGTTTTCGATATCATAGGTGAGGAACTGTCCGTAGAGGGAGACGTGATGTCCCTGCATCGGTTTTTCCTTGGCTTTCCTGCCGAAGTACTTTCTTATCTCCATTTCTCCACCATAGATTCTCCAGTATTTGTGGCTGGCATCCTTGCTCCACCAGGCTAGCATACCGCTGGCTCCGAGGGTCCATCCCCTGCCGATGCTGGTCTCGATGCCGATGTTAGGCACCAGGAGGACATCATAGAGCAGGTTGGTTTTCAGGGCATAATATCTGTTGCCCGGAACCGTTTCTGCCGTTGTCCCGTCAAAGAATCCCTCCTGTCCCGAACCGGATGTTCCGATATTGGAATGATAGAGGGAATCAGCCTCACTTCCCTGCCTGTGGGTAAGCGAAGAGAGAGAATCTACTTCGCTACCCTGCTGAGAAGCAAGTGACGAGAGAGTATCTGAAGGATTACAGCAGACTGATCAGTCGGCTGGATATGTCTGATTTCACATACAACGACGGTACCGGAACGGAGCGTTTCGAAATGATTGGCGAGCATATAGTTCCATGCCTTACCGCCATTGAGGTTTTGCAGTCGCCGCTTTCTTCCGTCCACCACCTTACCGTTTTTCACGATCCATACAGGCGTGTTTTCAATAATGTTCAGCGCCTTGTCTTTCCAGGGTACGTTTTCCTTGGCAAGCTCCTGTGCCAGTCCTTGCCAGTCTTCACCGAGCGAAGAGAGGACGAAGATACTGTCGGGCAGGATGAGCTTTTCCCTAAGATAATCACGCAATCTTTCTCCACGTCGCCTAGCCAGCCTTTTGTTGAGCGAGGTCGCTCCTTCAGGCGAAGCACCCGAAAGGATCTTGATACGTTGCAACACTATGTTCGGGTTGCCCTCCATACCTCTAATCCCTTCTTTGAGCCTTTCCAGGCTGGCAGCATTGTTCATATAGGAAAGATCTAATAATGAATAGCCCGGCCGGTAATAAACCGTTGTCCGGAGCTGTCGCCTACCGTGCCGGCGTATGCATTTGCCATAATTGTAGTGGGCAATAGCATCACCATTACAATTTTCTTCACCATATTTTATTATTAATCTAATTGTTTATCTACTTTGAGTTTATTACCTGTCTTCTTTTATAAAAAGATAGACTTGGATTTTATACAGTTTCATTATTAAGGGTTCCAATCATCATTTACTATAGCTATGTCATTTTGAGTTGGCATTCACCTTATGTCTTCTATAAGTACGAACCGATACAGTTGTACTTTAACTGTAGCTAAAAGCTTCGTTAACTGCGATACAGTTGTACTTTAACTGTAGCTAAAAGCTTCGTTAACTGCGATACAGTTGTACTTTAACTGTATCAAAAGACCGAAATAAATCCTAAAAAAGTCTTTTTAGTGTTGTTTGCTTTAGCTAAAATTGCACAAATATACCCTTTTTGGCTATAAAATAAGAATTATTGACTATAAAGTG
The DNA here is from genome assembly GCF_003468525.1 of Prevotella sp. AM34-19LB. Lineage (NCBI taxonomy): Bacteria > Pseudomonadati > Bacteroidota > Bacteroidia > Bacteroidales > Prevotellaceae > Prevotella > Prevotella sp. AM34-19LB. The sequence continues at coordinate 2,927 of NZ_QSIG01000042.1, forward strand.
TTAATTAAGTGTTAAATAGAGATTGAAAATATTGTAAATTGAAGATATTATACTATCTTTGCAGCGCAAAAGTTAAAGTACAACTATTGCACAAAATCACGCTTTTTATATTCCATTTCTACCTTTTGTTTGGTTATTCTAGAAAAAAGCGATACCTTTGTAACGAAGATAACTCTAAATTTTAATTTTTAATCAGAAAGCAATATGATGAAGATTTCATTCTTAAGCCGAATCAAGAAATTCGCAGAAAACGCACGTAAGAAATCAAAAGGTATTACATTAGGAGAGTTTACCCGAAGCTATGCGGATGAAAGACACAAGGAAGGAGAGAAAATGTATGAAGGAAGATGCGGCAGCATTCTGAGCATGCTGAAGCACCTGGAGACCTTCGGCGGAAGCGACATCCCGCTGAAAAAGGTGGATGTGGAAACCGTCAAGCAGTTTATCGACTACCTACGTTCTGCCCACGACCTGCATAAAAACATGAAAGTACCCAGAAAACTATCCGACAGCACCATCCATCTGAAGGTGAATATCCTGAAATCGGTATTGAGGGAAGCCGTGAGACAGGGATTGCTGGATCAGAACCCATTCGACCTGCTGCCCCATTCCTATCGCGTCAAAGCCCAGTACAGGGAAAGAACAGCCCTGACCCAGGAGGAACTCATCAAGCTGAGCGAAACACCCTGCAATACTCCCGAGCTGAAGGAGGCATTCCTGCTAAGCTGCATCACAGGACTGAGGAAAAGCGATATTCTGAGTCTATCGATCAACGACATAGAAAAATGCGATGACACCTATTATATATATAAGAAGATGAAGAAGACGCAACGCTGGCTCCGGCTTCCGCTACCGGAAGAGGCGCACCATATTCTCTCGAAGCTCCATGCCAAGAATGGTGATACCCCCTACTTTTTCGCCCATCTCTCGCCCCATCATCTGGGCGAGCATCTGGAAGTATGGCTGGAGGATTGCCATATCCCCGACAAGCATATCACCTTCCATTCGGGGCGCCACACCTGCGCCACCCTATTATTGACGCAGGGCACGGATCTCTATACCATCATGAGGTATCTGGGGCATCAGAACATCAACACCACGCAGCGATATGCGCATATCACGAACCAGATGCTATCCAGCGCCACCCATCTGCTGAACTATCAGCTCAAGGGTTTAGCAGCAAGCTAGTTTCCCACAGATTTCAGAGATAACACAGATGCATACCTGTTTCACGGATTAAATCACTTATTCATCATCGCCCGCCAAAGACTGTATCTCGCCTCGGGATTCAGCTGTTCCAGCTGCTGGAAGATCTGCTGCATATCACTGCGGCGCGTGGTCTCCTCGTACGGACACTGCGCCTTCTGCTTCGTGAATTGCAACTCTTCTGCCACCTCTCGGATATCCTTCTCATGCGCCAGACAGAGGGGACGGATGATAGTGAGCGGATAATGCTTCAACCGCAGACTAGGAAGCATCGTGGAGGCAGAACCCTCGAAGGTGATATTCATCAGGAAAGTAACCAAGATATCATCCATGTGATGGCCCAGGGCTATCTTATTGAAACCATTATTCACTGCAAATTCGAAGAGCGTCTTGCGGCGGTTCCAGGCACAAAGAAAACAACGGGTCTTGCGGGGATCGGTGGATTCATCGAAAGAACTATGCAGGATATGAAGTTTGATGCCATTCTCTGCACAAAATGCCTGCAGATAAGAACGGTCGGTCTCGTAAGGAATGTTATCCATAATGATATGCGCCGCCTCTACCTCGATATGCGGCTTATAGATGCGGGCACGCTGAGCCAAGAGGCGCAACAGTTCCAGAGAATCCTTTCCGCCGCTCAAGGCAATGAGAATCCGGTCACCATCCTCCAAAAGGTGATAATCCACGCATCCTTTATTGAATCGCTTTAAAATCTTCTGTTCTGCTTTCATCACATTATATTATATAAATGTAGCCGTACATGATATAAAAGAAAAAAGCCGCTGTCCCCTAGAGAACAGCGACTATATCAAATACATTCCTCATCCTATGAAGGAGAGAAACGACAATTTAAACTTCGAATATATGAAAACGCGTTTTATCGCTTGATTCCTTCTTACTTAGCGTAAGCTACACTGCGAGTCTCACGAATCACGGTGATCTTCACCTGACCAGGATAGGTCATCTCGTTCTGAATCTTGGTTGCAATCTCGTCAGAGAGCTTGATGCTCTGCTCATCGCTCATCTTGTCGGCACCCACGATGACACGAAGCTCACGACCCGCCTGGATGGCATAGGTCTTGGTAACGCCAGGATAGCTCATGGCGATAGCCTCAAGATCGTTCAATCGCTTGATATATGCCTCTACAATCTCACGGCGGGCACCTGGACGGGCACCTGAGATGGCATCACATACCTGTACGATAGGAGCCAGAAGGGTGTTCATCTCCATCTCGTCGTGGTGAGCACCGATGGCATTGCAGATATCTGCCTTCTCCTTGTACTTCTCGGCAATCTTGGCACCATAGAGTGCGTGTGGCAACTCGCTCTCCTCGTCTGGCACCTTACCGATATCGTGCAACAGACCGGCACGCTTTGCCTTCTTAGGGTTCAAGCCCAACTCAGAAGCCATCACCGCACAGAGATTGGCGGTTTCACGAGCATGCTGCAAAAGGTTCTGACCGTAAGAAGAACGATACTTCATCTTACCTACGATACGAATCAACTCTGGATGCAAGCCATGGATACCCAGGTCGATGGCTGTACGCTTACCGGTCTCAATGATTTCATTATCCAACTGCTTCTTCACCTTGGCTACCACCTCCTCGATACGGGCTGGGTGGATACGGCCATCAGCAACCAACTGATGGAGAGCCAGACGGCAAACCTCACGGCGCACAGGGTCGAAGGCTGAGATAACGATAGCCTCAGGAGTATCATCTACCACGATTTCCACACCGGTGGCAGCCTCGAGAGCACGGATGTTGCGGCCTTCACGACCGATGATGCGTCCCTTGACCTCATCATTATCGATATGGAATACAGAGACTGAGTTCTCGATAGCTGTCTCGGTAGCCACACGCTGGATGGTCTGGATTACTATCTTCTTAGCCTGCTGGTTGGCATTGAGCTTGGCATCATCCATAATCTCATTGATGTAGCTGGCTGCATCAAGACGAGCCTGATCCTTCAGACTCTCTACCAAGCGACTCTTCGCCTCCTCGGCACTGAGACCGGAAAGCTCTTCGAGCTTAGCCTGCTCCTGCTTCTGCATCTTCTCGAGTTCCTGCTGCTTCACGGCGAGGAGTTTCTTCTCATTGTCGATGCGCTGCTGATACTGCTCTACCTCCTGCTTGCGGCGACCGAGGTCTTCCTGTCGCTGGTTGAGCGAGATTTCACGCTGCTTGAGCTTGTTTTCACTCTGCTGGATGCGTGAGTTGCGTTGCTGCACCTCCTTCTCCAACTCGGCTTTCTTATTGAGGAACTTCTCCTTCACTTCGAGAAGCTTTTTCTCCTTTACCACTTCTGCCTCTTTGTTGGCAGCATCTATCATTTCATTATATTTTCCCTTAATGACATAACGGAAAATGACATACCCCACGATACCTCCCAACACGAGAGCTACCAGGGCCGCTATTATTGTTACCATAAATATATTATAATTATTAATATTCTTACTTAGCCAAGGTATCCTCTATCTCCGCAGTCAGCTTGTCCAGAATATCATTATATGGTTGGGTATCATTTTTATCTGATTCCTTCTCGAATCTCAAAGCCACGTCGATGAGAGCCATATACAAAATCTCCTTGTCGCTCTTGCGCCCCTTGAAGATTTTCGCATACGAATTGACGATCTCATCGATCAACTTAGCCGACTTACGATAATACTCCTCATCCTCTCTCGGTATTCTTACCGTGAGGTCGGTATCATATACATGTAATCTGATCTGTAATTTATCTTCCATCTGATCTGCCTCCGCTCCAATAGTTATTACTTGTCGCTCAGTAGCGTTATACACTTGTTGACATCTCTGATGAGCTTGGCGATGCGCTTCTGGGTGGTCTCCATGTCGGAGTCGGAAATCGTCATCATCTTCGCCATCTTCAGACTGTCGTAATCATGCTTTGCCTGAGTCAACTTCTCCTGCAATTCCTTGATCTTGGCATCGCGCTCATCCACCATCGCATACAGCTCAGCATTCTCATGCTTGATATCTTCAAACTTGAGAATCATCTGCCTTACTCTTGTGGCAAACGTATTGATTGTTTTCTCACTAGCACTCATGCCTTTTTATTTTTTGGCTACAAATTTAAGAGAATAATTTGAAAAAAACAAATATTCTCCTGTTTTTTTATCTTTTGGGGAGAATATTGGCTACTTTCCCATCTTTTGCTTTGCCTTTTCCACCTCTTCATCGGATGGACGTGGCTCCTTCTTAGCCAACATCAGTACCTGGAAGGTGAAATCGGTAACCCACTGCTGGCTGAACTTCAGACGGGTGTTGAAGTGGCGCAAGCCAACCACGGTCTTCAGTACGCTGGCATCAGAGAAATCGTTCTTGTTGAAGATGTCGTCCACGGTCTGTGCAGTGAGCTTATAGAGGGTCTTCTTCATGAAGCTTGGCAGACGGAGCTTGAACTTCATCAGGTTGCCCATGAGCATCATCAGATCCTGGGTGAAGTTCTGGAACTGGATGAGATAGGTATTGACATCCTGGAGCTTCTGGCAGTTCTTGCGGATGCTGGCATCAATCTCCTTGAAAAAGTTATCGTCGGTATCATAGAGGTTCTTCATCATCTTCTTGACCTGAGCCTTCTCACCGATGCCCAGACGGTTGTTGACGGTAGGAACATGGAGGCTGGTCTTGAAGACACGGAGGTCTGGAAGCATAGCCAGATTGGTGATACCTAATTGTGAAGCCAAGGCAGCCTGGAAATATACACGGACCAGGGTCATGTAGTCTTCCATTCCACCTACTTTCTTATCTTCGTCTTTACGACTGAATAGTTTAGAAAATATTCCCATTCTTAATCTTATTTATTCATTAATGTTCTTAAATGTTCTGCAAAAATACAATAAAATCGCAAAATACCCAAATTAAGAAGTAGTTTTTTTCCCTTAAAGTATATTTTTCCTATATTATATGAAGATTTTAGGCTGATTATTTTCACCGCTCAATATTTTTTAGTAACTTTGCCACGTTTTTAAAGACGTTTTTTCTGTTCCGCCCAGAGACTACACTGACTGCGGAACGTGCAACATATAATATAAGGTATAATAAGAACTTTTCCCATTAATAAAGGAAAGAAACAAGAAGAAGATATGAAAGGAATCGTATTAGCAGGTGGTTCGGGTACCAGACTGTACCCTATCACAAAAGGCATCAGCAAGCAGCTGATTCCTATCTTTGACAAACCTATGATATATTATCCCGTATCGGTACTGATGCTGGCTGGTATCAAGGAAATTCTGATTATCTCTACGCCTTTCGATCTGCCTGGATTCAAGAGACTGCTGGGCGACGGAAGCGAACTGGGGGTTCACTTCGAGTATGCAGAACAGCCTTCGCCTGACGGACTGGCTCAGGCGTTCATCATCGGAGAGAAATTCGTAGGAAAGGATGATGTATGCCTCGTGCTGGGCGACAACATCTTCTACGGAGCCGGATTCACCGGACTGCTGAAGGAGAGCGTGAAGGCTGCCGAAGAGGGACAGGCAAGCGTATTCGGCTACTACGTGAACGATCCGGAAAGATACGGCGTGGCGGAGTTTGACAAGGACGGCAACTGCCTGAGCATCGAGGAGAAGCCAGCACAGCCTAAGAGCAACTATGCCGTAGTGGGACTCTACTTCTATCCGAACAGCGTGGTGGAAGTGGCGAAGCACATCAAGCCTAGTGCGCGTGGAGAGCTGGAGATTACCACAGTGAACCAGCACTATCTGGCAGAAAAGACCCTGAAGGTAAGAACCCTGCAGCGCGGTTTTGCCTGGCTGGATACCGGTACCCACGACAGTCTTTCGGAAGCCAGCACCTTCATCGAGGTGATAGAAAAGCGCCAGGGACTGAAGGTAGCCTGCCTGGAAGAGATAGCCTACAACCAGGGATGGATCGGCAAGGAACAGCTGAAGAAACTGGCAGAGCCGATGCTCAAGAACGGATACGGACAGTATCTGATGGCTATTGCTACTGACAACAGATAAGCTCTGACTCAAGACTGAGATTTCAACAGAATAAAATAAGAATATCATTAATAGTAAAATGGAAGAAAACAAGAATTACGAACTTGAGGACTTGCAGGAGCAGGAAGAACAGTCGGCGCTCGACTTTCAGACCATCTATTCCACTCTGATTCTAAACTGGAAATGGTTCCTTCTCTCGATTGTTCTCTGCTGTGCCCTTGCAGTGGCTTACGTGAAGCTGACACCAAAGGTATTCCAGAGTTCTACGAAGATTTTGATCAAGGATGATGAATCCAAGAAGAGCGGCGGTGCTGCCGGTGCAGCGGCTGCGGCGATGTCGAACCTGAGTCTGGGATTCATGTCCAGTTCCAACGGTATCGACAACGAGACGGAAATTCTGAACTCACGCTTTCTGGTACAGCAGACCATCAAGAACCTGAGCTCTACGCTGAGTACAAGCACGGCGGCATGCTGGTAGATACGCTGATCTATGCCAAGCAGGAAGTAAACGTGGACATGGACACCACCAGCCTGAAGCAGCTGAATGCTCCGATGAAGCTCACCATCACTCGTGAGGGAGGCATCTACCACGTAAAGGGTAAGTATTTCAAGCCTATCGATGCAGAAACCTTCGAGAAGGCTCCTTACGAAATCAACAAAACCCTCGCCAAACTCCCGGCACAGATCAGAACCAAGGCGGGTACACTGACCCTGACACAGAACCCTGTCTATGAGCTGAAGGAAGGTACTGAGCTGAAGGTGGAGATGATTTCTCCTTTCAAGGCTTCTAAGGAATACTTCAAGCGTCTGACCATGAACCAGACCAAGAAGACGGCTAACACCGTGGAGCTGACCTTCAACGATGAGAGCAGAGAAAGAGGCGTTGACTTCCTCAACGGTCTGATTGATGCCTACAACTATCAGGCAAACATCGACAAGAACGAGATACAGAAGCGCACAGAAGACTTCATCAACAGCCGACTGGCAAAGATCTCTACAGAGTTGACCGGCAACGATACCAACCTGGAGAAGTACAAGCAGAAGAACCGTATGGTGGACATCGGACTGAACGCCAAGCAGGCTGTATTGAGTTCCGACCAGTTTGACCAGGAGTTGAACAAGGCCAACATGCAGGTGGAACTGCTCAACGAGATCGGTAAGTATATGGATCAGCCAGCCAACAAGTATCAGCCTATCCCTACCAACGTAGGTCTGGAGGATGAGAGTGCTACGGCATTGATCGGACAATACAACAGCCTTGCCCTGACCCGCAAGCAGCTGCTACACAGTGCGAGCGAGGATTCGCCAGTGGTAACCCCTATCACGGCACAGCTGGAAGACCTGATGACTGCCATCAAGCGAGCTATGTTCCAGGCAAGAATCAATATGAAGATCCAGCGTAACAGCATCGCCGACATGGCAAGCAAATACGAGAAGACCATCGGTGTGACTCCAGAACAGGAGAAGGCACTGACACAGATCGGACGTCAGCAGTCGGTTACCTCAGGTCTTTACCTGATGCTGCTGCAGAAACGCGAGGAGACATCCATGTCGCTGGCATCTACCGCCGACAAGGCAAAGATCATCGAGCCTGCAGCCTTCGTAGATAAGGTAAGCCCTAAGGGAATCATCGCATTGCTCATCGCATTCATCCTGGGTGTTGCCATCCCTGCCGGTATCATCTACCTGCGCGAACTGCTGCGCAACAAGATTCTGGGCCACGACGATGTAGAGAAACTGACTCAGCTCCCTATCATCGGAGACATCCCTACTGCCAGCGCCAACGGAAGCAAGGGCAATATCGTGATACAGGAAAACAAGAGCAACCTGATGTCGGAAATATTCAGAGGATTGCGTACCAACCTGCAACTGGCAGGTGACGACAAGGAAAAGGTATTCATCGTGACCTCTACCACTACCGGAGAAGGCAAGACCTTTATCGCTTCGAACCTTGCCATGAGCCTCGCTCTGCTGGAGAAGAAGACTATCATGGTGGGACTCGATATCAGAAAGCCTAGAATGGCAGAACTCTTCGGCATCGGCGACCGTCAGCACGGCATCACCAACATCCTTGCCAACGAGGAATGCAACTGGGAGGAAGTAAAGGCTCAGATCGTAGCATCTGGCGTGAACCACAACTTAGACTTGCTGATGGCAGGTTCTACACCAGCCAACCCTGGTGAACTGATGGTAAGAAAGAGCCTGAAGCAGACCATCGCTCTGCTGAAAGAGCACTACGACTATGTGATCATTGATACAGCGCCTGTAGGTCTGGTAGCAGATACCCTGCAGCTCAGCAAGCTGGCAGACAGAACCCTGTTCGTTTGCCGCGCAGACTTCTCAACCAAGTCTAGCTTCACTTACATCAACAAGCTCGATGAGCAGAAGAAACTGCCAAATATCTCAATCGTAATCAACGATATCGACCTCTCCAAGAAGAAGTTCGCATACAGTTACGGATTTGGCAAATACAGCAAAAACGGCAACCGTTCTTTCGGTTCCTACGGTTTGTTCAGCAACAACACCAATGATGACAGCATCAAGATCTAGATCTTGAATCACGATAAAAAAAAAAGACGTGCAGCACTTGAATCAAAGTGCTGCACGTTTTTTTTATGCATCAAAAAAAATAGGGCGCATCACAAAAGAATCGTGACACGCCCAAATAATAGAAAATGATAATTACTATAATTAGAAGAACAAGTAGCGGTTATCCACTACGTGAGCCTTCATATAAAGCTCGTTCATGAAGTTACCGGCATACTGCATAGCCTTCTGGCGGCACTTCTGCTCGTAAGCCTTCTCATCGAACTTAACAGGACGGTTGGTCTTGCCAGTAACCTGGAAGAGATAAACACCTGCGTTACCCTTTACTGCATTAGCTACGAAAGCGCCCTTCTTGGTAGCAGAAACTGCACCAGAAACAGCTGGCTCGCTGGCACCTGTAGCAGAGATGAAGGTAGGAGCTGCGAAAGTAATCTGATTAACGGTAGCAATCTTAGCACCCTTAGCCTTAGCAGCAGCGATGCTCTTCACACCAGCGACCTTAGCCATAATCAGCTCTGCCTTCTTGTCCTTGATGACCTCAGCCTTTACCATCTCCTTAACCTGAGGATCGCTCAAGTCGCGGTAACCGATGCGATGAATCTTATCCAATACTACTACGAGCAAGTGGTTGTTGTCACCACACTCATACATAGGAGAAACCTCACCCTCCTTGCTCTCGAAGATCCACTTCAAGGCATCACGGGTAGAATGGATGTTGGCTACATAGTGAGTAGCTGTTGTCATATCATTCAGGTTCTGTACGCGATAACCGCTCTTGGTTGCATTCTTCAAGAGATCCTCTGACTTAGGATTAGCACTTACATAGCTAGAGAACTTGTTGAATGCTGTACGGTAAGTATCGTTAGAGAACTGAATCTCCTTCTTGATGACTGCTGCCACATACTTGGTTACCATTGCCTTGCGGTCGCAAACCTGGAGGATGACATAACCCTGACCGAGCTGAAGCTCATTGTATGCATTGACAGAAGCTGTATTCAATGTGTTGATGAATGCCTTGTTGTCCTTATCCATAGTCTGAGCATACTCATACTGCTTGGTAGTCATCCAAGCCTTCTCACCAGTCTGACCATACTTCTTAGCGAGTGCCTCGAAGTCTGCACCAGCAGCAAGAGCGCTGTGGATTGAGTCAGCCTTGGTCTTAGCCTCAGCCTGAGAAGCTGCTGCCACCTGGATAACACGATACTGGATAGAGTCTGGCAACTGCTGCTTGCTCATCAGCTTCACGATGTTCAATGTGTTATCAGAAGCGTTAGCCTTTACTGCAGAAGTTGCACCTACTGCCATAGAATCGATAGCTGAAGCGATGTCTGATGGCAAAGCCTCCTTGCTCACTGGGATACCCAGGTAAGCTACGGTAGAAGCTGACTTGCGAATGAGCTCTGCAGGATCAGCTGCAGCAGCGAGCTGTGTATGATACTCAGCAAACTCCTTGTTGAGTGCTGCACGGTCGGCCTTGGAAGCCTCAACCTGAACATCGATGAACTTGATATCTCTGCTCTCTACAGGCTGCTTGAAACGAGCCTTCATCTCGTCATACTTAGCCTTCAGGTCGCTCTCCTCTACCTTCACCTTGTCGTCCTGAACATCAGAATAAGGGAAGGCAGCCAACTGGATCTGGCTTTCCTCGTTCTCCTCCTTGAAAGCCATCTTAGCCTCTACAGGGTTTGAAAGGAAGCAGTGTGCCAGGAGTGACTGATACTTCTGAGCCAAAGTCTGCTGACGGAGTGTCTTCTCGATGAATGACCAGTAGTTGAAAATCTTGGTGTACTGTTCCATCATCTGAGGATTAACAGATGGGTTAGCCTTCTGAGCCTTGTAATCAGCCAGGAACTTCTGGAGAGAAGATGCGTCGAAACGACCTGTCTGCTGATTTACGAATGGAGTCTGCTGAAGCATTGGGCTTGTACCAGTCTTCAAGATGTCCTGAAGCTCTGCGTCTGTTACGGTAAGACCCAACTTGCTAGCCTCCTTGGCAATGATCTGGTTCTGCACGTATGTATTCCATACCATGTCCTTCACCTGATTCATCTGCTCCTCAGGAAGGTTTTCCTGACCTTGTTGCATTTTAATAACCTCTGTGTACTCATCAACGAGCTTCTGGAAATCCTGCACGCTGATTTTCTCGCCATACACCTCACCGATTTGCTGACGCTCATTGTTCTTTGCAGAATCGCAAGAGCGGAAAGCTTCCTCAGCAATGAAGGCGAAAAGACCGAAACTGATAATACATACCAGTATCACGCCTCTTTTTCTAATTGTTCCTAATGCTGCCATTACGTTTTAATTATTATTATTATTTTATTTTTTCCTTATTAGGATTGTACTGCTTTTGAAGCAAGTAGCCAATTGGTTGCAAAAATACAAAAATAATACGAGAAAAGGGAATTTTTCGGTATCTTTTTTGGCTGGAAACGCAAAAAAGTCGAAAAATTCCCTCTTCTCATCCAACTATTTGATGATGTGGAGTTTCACAAGTTCTATCTTGCGGGATGTGGACTTGATAATCTTAAACTCAAACTTGTCGAATTTAATTACTTCATTCAGCTTCGGGAAGCTCTGATATTCGTGAAGAATGAGTCCACCCAGAGTCATATACTCATCACTCTCCGGAAGATCCAGGTCGAACAGATCGTTCACCTTGTCTATCTCCAGTCGAGCCGACAGCAGATAGTCGCCGTCATCAGTCTTCTTGGCTACATACTTCGCAGAATCGTGCTCATCCTCGATATCGCCGAAGATCTCTTCCACGATATCCTCCAGACTCACCAGTCCGCTGGTTCCACCAAACTCATCTACCACCACGCCCAGCGACTTCTTCTGCTGCAGGAAGGTCTGCATCAGTTTCTGCGCCTGCATGGTCTCCGGCACGAAGGGCATCGTGCGGATATGATCCTGCCATCTCTTCGGATTGTGGAAGAGCTCGGAACTGTGGATGTAGCCCACGATATGGTCGATATCATCCTCATAGACGATGATCTTGGAGTTTCCGCTTTCGATGAATTTCTGGCGGAGTTCCTCCAGCGAGGTATCGATCTCTACTGCCTGAATCTCGGTACGTGGCACCATACAGTCGCGCACCTTGGTATCTGAGAAATCCAGGGCGTTCTGGAAAATCTTCACCTCGTCGTTGATCTCGTCCTCATTGGCGGCATTGTCGATGCTCGACTGCACCAGATAGTCAAGATCTACCTTAGAAAAGCCTTCATCCCCCTCTTCAGACTCCATCTTCATGCCCACCATGCGCAGCAATCCCTTGCTGAGGAAGGTACTGAACTTGCTGATAGGCCAGAGAATGACGTAGCACAGATACGCAAACGGACTGAAGATGGACAGCAGTCGGTTTGGATTCGACTTGAAAAGCGTCTTCGGCAGGAACTCACCCGTAAACAACACGATGAGTGTGGAGAGAATAGTATCGCAGGTAACCTTGACACCATCATCCAGACCAGCAAAGATGGTATTATCAAACAGACGGGCTATCAAGATACCATATACTACGAGGGCTATATTGTTGCCCACCAGCATGGTACTGACGAATCCGTTGGGATGATTATAAAAGAGCGACAAGAGTCGCTGCGTAAGTCCGTTTTTCTCCTTGTCCATTTCCGCCAACATACGGTTGGAGGAGACGAAGGCAATTTCCATTCCACTAAAGAATGCAGAAAACACCATCGTGATGAGGATACTCACTATCAGACTTATATCAACTTCTTCCATGATACATTATATCGTTAAAAAACATATTTCCTCCTACCCTATCAATGCATGATAGGAATGGTGGTGGCTCGCTGCGGCGTTGCCGGCTGGCGCATAGGCGCACTGGTAGAATCGGATGATGAAGCAGAAGATGAACTGTTGCCACCACCGAAGTCACCCTTCTCGAAGCTACCCTTAGAATTGCTCACAAAATAGCGGGTCATACGCTCATCGCTCCAGAAATAGGAACCCTGAAGGGTACGCTCCGGAGTAACGAGCTTACTGAACACATGGCTGGAGAGTTCATGCTTGTTCTCATCCCAGGTGAGCTGCTCGCTGGTAAAGCGAAGACCATCCTTAGTGAGGATGCGCACCCTGCCATAGAGTTTCCAGACACGCTCCTGATCAAAGTAATAAGCCGTATCACACTGGATATAACTGTTGATGTGGAACTTCTCGTCAAACTGTTCGAGCAGCATACCCTTATCAAAAATCCAGCGGGAAGGCACACGGTTGGTATTCACCTCCCATCGCTCGGTAACGATGCGGTACTTGATGACACCCGAATCACTGATGAGCGTATTGACGCCATACGAAGTCATCATCGCCACAGAGTCTCTGTCGTGGATAGCAGGCGCAGTATGTTCTACCGGATTCTGGCAGGCAGCCAATACCCAGGAAACTATGACACCTATTACTATGAAATATTTAATCTTATACATTATTATATATATAGAAGATGTGGCATCTCCCGAAGAAAACACCACAATATGGGCAGATTACTGCATCTTCCACTTCTTGAACCAATCCTCGTTGAAAGTGAATCCGATGTTCAGGCGGAAGATATTCTCCTTGATAAGTCCGGTAGCCGAATTCTTCACCCACTGGCCGCTGATATTCAACTGCGAACGGTTGTTGTAGGAGTTCATGATAGGAATACCGAAACCGGCACTTACAGAAAGCTCCTTAGGGCCATCCACGCCGTTCACCTTATAATATGGTGTAGCAAAGCTCACACCGGCACGGTAAGCCACACGCTTGAGAAAAGCACGGCTGCGCTCACCATAGCAGTACTGGAATCCGACATTCACCTTGCTGCGATCCTTATACACGCCATCGCGCAATGCCCAAGGCTCGCTGCTGTTAGCCTCGTAGGTAGGATAGCCCAGGCTGCCCCATTTCTGCAGACTGTAATCTACACCAATCTTCCACTGGTTGTTGTGATTCCACATCAAACCGGCGCCATACATTGTAGGCAACTCGTAGGCATTCTTGATGCTGAAGGCAAGTGTATCAGATGTACTGGTCTGCGCATTGGAAGAAATGATGCTCATATCGGCATCGGCATGCAGGTTATGACCTGGCGAATAAGTGACACCCAGGGTTACCTCATCCTTCTTCGACAACTTCTGGGTATATTGCACACCCAGGTCGATCTTGTAGTTGTTCACACGAGTACCATAGGTGCGGTAAAGAGACTTATAATAGCTGTTGCTATAGTAGTTCTGCACGGTTCTGTCGATGGAACCCCAGATATAGCCAATATTGGCACCGACAGACAAGCCCTTGAGTGGAGACCAGCCGGCACCCACATATACCTGATGCAAACCGCCTTCACCCTCGTAGGAGTTGGTGTAGGTAACATCCTTGTCGTTCTTGTTCACCCATCCGCTGGTAGAATAGTTGTATCCCACGTTGGTGAAAGGGATAATACCGAAACTCATACCCAGATGGCGGAAGAGGCGGAAGCCTGCTACCACATATTCGAGATTGGAGTTATTGGCATTCTTCTTCACCCCGTTCTCGTTGAAGTTGGTTACCTGACCCGAGATACCTGCATCCAGGATGAAAGTCATGGAGTCGATGGCAGCATAGGAAGCAGGGTTCAGATAGTTAATCTGATTATGCTCATGAAAACCAAGTCCAACACCATTCATACCACGGTTGAAGCCAGAAGTCTGTTCAGACAAAACGCCTAAACCATACTGGCTGTATGGAGAATTAGTACCACTTTGGGCATTAACCATAAGAGTAGAACCCAACAAGAGGGCTGCTAAAATAAACTTTCTCATTTATATATAAATCAGTCAAAATTATATTCAGAGTGCAAAAGTATTAAAAAAAATCTAGAAAAAAGAAGGATATTCCAAAATAATAAGTTATTTTTGCATCGTGAAACGATTTAAGCATATTTTTGGAGTCATTTTAGCGGTTATTTTAACCAATTTAACTACTAATGTGACAGCACAGGATTTTTCAGGCTATCAGACTCCTGACATTTCTGTGCAGAACAGTCGTGTCAATGAGGATGCTACATCCTGGCTCGACTCGGTAGATATTTCGCTCCTCACCTGCGGACCAGGCAACGAGGTATGGTCGTACTACGGTCACTCAGCCCTGCGCATCCAGGACAAGATGCACGGAAGCGACGTGGCAGTCAACTGGGGCATGTTCAGTTTCAGGCAGAACTTCTTCATCCTGCGCTTCGTATTCGGACTCACCGACTACCAGATCGGCATTTACCCAATGACCGACTTCCTCGCCGAATATGCAGCAGAAGGAAGATGGGTACGCCAGCAGCGCATCAATCTCTCCAGGGACGAGAAGATCAACATCCTGCATGCCATCGAGGAGAATGCCAAGCCGGAGAACCGCACCTACCGGTACAACTTCTTCTTCGACAACTGCACCACCCGTGCAAGGGAGATGATCCTCACCAACATCGGTTACTGCAACACCAACTTTGATGATAAGGATGCCCAATCCACCTACCGTCAGGAAATCCACAAGCTGAACGGAGACCATCGATGGAGCCGTTTCGGCAACGACCTGCTCCTGGGCTATCTCGCCGACCAGCCTATCAGCAAGCGAGAATGGGAGTTCCTGCCGGACAACCTGAGCCGTGACTTTGCCACAGAAGGCAGAAAAGACAATATGAATGCACCCCAGGATCTGGCAAGCACCCGATACTACAACGGCAAGGAGGGCTATATCACGATGGTAGATAGCACCAGCTACCTGATACCGAAGCAGGCACAGGTGGCAGAATCGGAAGCCATCACCCCAATCATGGTGGCAACATTCATCGCCATCATCATCATAGGCGTGAGCATCATCGAATGGCGCAAGAAGAAGAACTTCTGGGGATTTGATGCCTTCCTGCTCATCTTGACGGGTCTGCCGGGCATCATCCTCTTTGCGATGATCTTCTCGCAGCACCCTACCGTGCAGATCAACTTCCAGCTTCTGCTGCTGAACCCAGTGAACCTCATCTTCGCCTGGAAAACCATCTCGAAGATGAGAAAAGGCAAGCTCTACTGGTATTACGAGGTATGGGGATGGTGCCTGCTCGTGGCATTGCTCCTGCAAATCTGGCAGAGCTATGCCGAAGGAATGAGCACTTTGGCATTCTCTTTGCTGATGAGATATGCAATCAAGTCAACCCTGCTCGACCTCAACAGCAGCAAGCTGGCTATACAGAAACAATTAATGAATAAACTCAGAAAAGACAAGTAGAGACACTTCTCCAAACCGAAACAGAGAGAAGATGCTCTAAAAAAGACTTTCAAAAGTTACATAAATAAAGAAAATAAAAATGATGGTAAACAGATATATCACGGCCCTTTTGGTTGTCCTGGCGGCAACCGGCATGGAGGCGCAGACTTATCAGCAGGCGCTGAAGTTTGCGCTCACGGATATATCCTACGATGAATTCATCCAGCAACCGGAGGCGAAGGCATTGGAGGAGGACATCCTCTATGTCATCAAAGCCATCAAGCAGGCTTCCGAAGAGGAAAACATGTCAGAGCATCATTACCATCAGGCAGCTGTGCCTGCAGCTGTCAAGACTGACATTCTGACAGATTCACATTTAAATATTTGTTTTCGCCCCGTTGTGGTGCATAAGTACAAAGCACCCTTCGGAAGCATTGTTATTCGAGGTCCAAACTGCTGATTATGTGCTTTCTGACAGCAAAACTAGCAAGAAATGCAGCCAGAAAGGGCAATAATTGGTAAAATATTGCAGATTTACAGATATTTTTTGTATTTTTGCAAGCTAGTAAACAAACAACAGGAAAAAGCAGAAGAGGAAAAAGGACTGACAGACCACATTTGTCTTAACTTCTTTAACTCCTTAACTCCTTTAATTCCTATATCATACATCGAATAATAATAAAAAAAATATACAATGAACTTTAACAAAATTCTTCAGTCATTGTTTGGCAACAAGTCAACTCGCGATATGAAGTTGATTCAGCCAATCGTAGAGAAAGTCAAGGCAGAATATCCTAAGATGAATGCCTTGAGCAATGACGAACTTCGTGCAAAAACAAAGGAACTCCAGAAGTACGTACAGGAGTACGCTAAGGAAGAGAAGGCTAAGATTGCCGAACTCAAAGCTAAGATCGAGGACACTCCAATCGACGAGCGTGAAGGTATCTTCAACCAGATCGACAAGTTGGAGCAGGAAGCACTCGACAAGTATGAGGTTGCACTCAACGAGGTTTTGCCTCAGGTTTTCGCTATCGTAAAGGATACAGCACGCCGCTTCGCTGAGAACGAGGAGACCGTAGTTACTGCTACAGACTTCGACCGCGAGCTGGCTTCAAACCCAGCCAACGACTTCGTGACCATCGACGGCGACAAGGCAATCTATCACAACCACTGGACTGCCGGCGGCAACGATATGAAGTGGGAAATGATCCACTACGACGTACAGCTCTTCGGTGGTGTTGTTCTCCACCAGGGTAAGATTGCCGAGATGGCTACCGGTGAGGGTAAGACCCTCGTAGGTACTACCCCTATCTTCCTCAACGCGTTGACAGGTAACGGTGTACACGTAGTAACCGTGAACGACTACCTGGCTAAGCGTGACTCTGAATGGATGGGACCTCTCTATATGTTCCACGGTCTCTCTGTAGATTGTATCGACAAGCATCGTCCTAACTCCGACGAGCGCCGCAAGGCATATATGGCAGACATCACCTTCGGTACCAACAATGAGTTTGGTTTCGACTACCTGCGTGATAACATGGCTACCAACCCTAGCGACCTGGTACAGCGTCAGCACAACTACGCCATCGTCGATGAGGTTGACTCCGTATTGATTGATGATGCCCGTACTCCATTGATCATCTCTGGTCCTATTCCAAAGGGTGATGACCAGATGTTCGAGCAGTACCAGCCACTGGTAGAGAAGCTCTACGAGGTACAGCGCAAGCAGGCTACCGAGTTGCTCGCCGAGGCTAAGCAGAAGATTACAGAGGGCGGCAAGACCAAGAACCAGCAGATGCTCGAGGAAGGTTTCCTCTCACTCTACCGTTCTTACAAGGCGCTGCCTAAGAACAAGCCATTGATCAAGTACCTCTCTGAGGAGGGTATCAAGGCAGGATTGCTCAAGACCGAGGAATTCTATATGGCAAACAACAACCGTGAGATGCCTAAGGCTGTTGAGCCTTTGTACTTCGTGGTTGATGAGAAGCTGAACTCTGCCGACCTGACCGATAAGGGTACAGAGTGGTTGGCTAAGCAGGTGAACGATAGAGAGCTCTTCGTATTGCCTGATATTACTACACAGATGAGTGACCTGGAAGCTCGCACAGACATCTCAGACCAGGAGCGTCTGGATATCAAGGACGAGTTGCTGGCTCACTACGGCGTACAGAGCGAGCGTGTTCACACCTTGCAGCAGCTCTTGAAGGCTTACACCATGTTTAATAAGGACGACGAGTATGTTGTCATGGACGGTCAGGTGAAGATCGTGGATGAGCAGACAGGTCGTATCATGGAGGGTCGCCGCTGGAGCGATGGCTTGCACCAGGCTGTAGAGGCAAAGGAGCATGTAAAGGTAGAGGCTGCAACACAGACCTTCGCTACCATCACACTCCAGAACTACTTCCGTATGTACCACAAGCTCGCAGGTATGACCGGTACGGCAAGCACCGAGTCTGGTGAGTTCTGGGATATCTATAAGCTCGATGTAGTTGAGATTCCTACCAACCGCCCTATCCTGCGTAAGGACCTGGACGACCGTGTGTATAAGACTGCCCGCGAGAAGTATCGTGCCGTCATCGATGAGATTGAGGAGACACGCAATGCTGGTCGCCCAGTATTGGTTGGTACCACATCTGTGGAAATCTCTGAGTTGTTGAGCAAGATGTTGAAGATGCGCAACATTCCTCATAATGTATTGAACGCCAAGCTGCACCAGCAGGAGGCTCAGATCGTAGCGAGGCAGGTCGCTCAGTAAATGGCAAGGGTGCCGTAACCATCGCTACCAACATGGCAGGTCGTGGTACCGATATCAAGCTGACCCCAGAGGTGAAGGCTGCAGGTGGTCTCGCCATCATCGGTACAGAGCGTCATGAGAGCCGCCGTGTTGACCGCCAGCTCCGTGGTCGTGCCGGACGTCAGGGTGACCCAGGTTCTTCTGTATTCTATGTATCATTGGAGGATAAGCTGATGCGTCTGTTCGCTTCTGAGCGTATTGCCAAGGTAATGGACCGTCTCGGTTTCGAGGATGGCGAACGTATCGAAAGCCCAATGATCAGCAAGAGCATCGAGCGTGCACAGCGCAAGGTTGAAGAGAACAACTTCGGTATCCGTAAGCACCTCCTGGAGTATGATGACGTGATGAACCGTCAGCGTACCGTTATCTACGAAAAGCGTCGCCACGCCTTGATGGGTGAGCGTATCGGTATGGATATCGCCAACGTAATCTGGGACCGTGTACTGAACATCGTGAACAACAACGACTTCACCGGTGCCAAGGAAGAGTTCCTGAAGGTCCTCGCCATGGAGATTCCTTTCACAGAGGAGGAATACGAGAACGGCAGACGCGACGAGATGGCTGAGCGTGCCTTCCAGGAGGCTATGGCTGCCTTCAAGCGCAAGACCGACCGCATCCAGGCTACAGCAATGCCTATCATCAAGCAGGTGTATGAAAACCAGGGTGCGATGTACGAGCGCATCATGGTGCCTATCACCGACGGCAAGCGCATGTACAACATCGCATGCAACCTGAAGGAAGCTTACGAGACTGAGGCAAAGAACGTAGTGAAGGAGTTCGAGAAGAGCGTAGTACTCCACATCATCGATGATGACTGGAAGGAGAACCTCCGCAAGCTCGATGAGTTGAAGCACTCTGTACAGAATGCCAGCTACGAGCAGAAGGACCCATTGCTCATCTTCAAGTTGGAGAGTGCAAAGGTATGGGACGCTATGATCAATGATATGAACGACCGCATCGCCAGCATCCTGATGCGTGGTCAGATTCCTGTCATGGAGCAGGAGCAGCCAGTTCAGGAGGCAGCACCAGAGCAGCACACCCAGCAGAACTACGTAGAGAGCAAGGTGGATATCGATGCTGAGCGTGCAGCACAGGAGGCAGCAGCCAACCAGGATACCCGCGAGGGAGCTGACCAGGTGAACCGCACTCCATACCGTGCCGAGCACATGCCTCGTCCTAACGATCCATGTCCATGCGGCAGCGGAAAGAAGTTCAAGAACTGCCACGGCAGAAACATCTAATCACCAGAAAGGATGATAAGTGATGACAGCGAAATCTTGCCATCACAAGAAATAATGATAAGAATACCTAGATTTGATGATACTCTCATCATTTCTAGGTATTTTTGTTATAAATAACATCATTGCTACCGAGTTGCAAATAATTATTAGTATTTTTGCAGTCGAAAAGAAAAAAGAGCTGGCAATAAAGCCAGTTTCTAGAGAAAATAAGGTTAATCAAGGAAAGATATATGAAATTATCAGAACTTAAAACAGGTGAAAGTGGCGTCATCGTCAAGGTTTCCGGTCATGGTGGCTTCCGCAAGAGAGTCATCGAGATGGGGTTCATCAAGGGCAAGAAAGTAGATGTCCTGCTCAATGCACCACTCCAGGATCCTGTGAAATACAAGATTATGGGTTACGAGGTGTCACTCCGACACAGCGAAGCTGACCATATCGAGGTGGTTTCCATCGAGGAAGCCAAGCATGATGCACAGCTCTGCAAGGCGGAAGAAGAAGACCGCCAGCAGGTAATTGACTCAAAAGTAGTAGAATCCAACGATAGCGACGAGCAGGCGCTCGGCGACAAGATGCTCGTGGCTGAAAGAAAAGACTCTGCCAGCAACGAAGCCTTGGCAGAACAGGAAGCAGAAAGACTCCACCGCGTCATCAACGTGGCACTGGTGGGAAATCCAAACTGCGGAAAGACTTCATTGTTCAACTTCGCATCGGGTGCTCACGAACGTGTTGGAAATTATAGTGGTGTAACCGTGGATGCCAAGGTGGGCGAAGCCGATTTCAACGGCTACCACTTCAATCTGGTAGATTTACCAGGCACCTATTCGCTTTCAGCCTATTCTCCGGAAGAACTCTATGTGCGCAAGCAGCTCATCGAGCATACGCCGGATATCGTCATCAACGTCATCGACACCAGCAACCTGGAGCGCAATCTCTATCTCACCACACAATTGATAGATATGCACATCCGCATGGTCTGCGCCCTCAATATGTTTGATGAAACCGAGAAGCGTGGCGATAACATCGACTACGACAAACTGGGCGAACTCTTCGGTATCTCGATGATTCCTACCGTCTTCACCAATGGCCGAGGCGTGGACAAGCTCTTCGAGACCATCATCGAACTCTACGAAGGCAAGGAAGATTCCAACGCTCACTATCGCCATATCCACATCAACCACGGACATGAGATAGAACATGGTATCGAGCATATCCAGAAGTATCTGAAGGCAGATGATTCCATCCGTCAGCGCTACTCTACCCGATATCTTTCTATCAAGTTGTTGGAGAATGATAAGCACGCCGAGGAATACGTAAGTCATCTGAAATCGGCCAAGGAAATTTTCGCTGCCCGTGATGAGGCAGCCAAGCGTGTGAAGGAAGAGACCCTGGAGGATAGCGAAACCGCCATCATGGATGCCAAATACGGTTTCATTCATGGTGCATTGCAGGAAGCGGGCTATGAACCGGGCAAGGCAAAGGATACCTATCAGGTAACCCACCTCATCGACAGAATCCTGACCAATAAATATGTAGGATTCCCTATCTTCATCCTCCTGCTGTTCATCATGTTCTCAGCCACCTTCGTGCTGGGCGAGATTCCTAAGGGATGGATTGAGGACGGCGTGGCATGGCTGGGCGAGTTCATCAGCAATACGATGCCGGACGGACCAGTGAAGGATATGCTGGTAGATGGTGTGATTGGTGGTGTAGGTGCCGTGATTGTCTTCCTGCCACAGATTCTGATTCTGTATTTCTTCATTTCTTATATGGAGGATTCGGGATATATGGCTCGTGCAGCCTTCATCATGGATAAGCTGATGCACAAGATGGGCCTGCATGGCAAATCATTCATTCCGCTGATTATGGGATTCGGCTGTAACGTACCAGCCGTGATGGCAACGAGAACCATCGAGAGTCACCGTTCCCGTCTGATAACGATGCTGATATTGCCATTGATGAGCTGTTCGGCTCGTCTGCCAATCTACATCATGGTCATCGGAACATTCTTTGCCATCCAATACCGTTCACTCATTATGGTATCCCTCTATCTCATCGGCATCTTCCTTGCCGTGATATTGAGCCGCATCTTTGCCAGTTTCGTGGTGAAGGGCGAAGATACCCCATTCGTGATGGAGCTGCCTCCTTACCGCTTCCCTACCTGGAAGGCGATAGGCAGACATACCTGGGAAAAGGGTAAGCAGTATCTGAAGAAGATGGGTGGCATCATCCTCGTGGCAAGTATCATCGTCTGGGCTTTGGGCTACTTCCCTCACAATGAGGAACTTGACAACCAGGCTCAGCAGGAGCAGAGCTATATCGGCAGAATCGGTAAGACCATCGAGCCTATCTTTACCCCACAGGGTTTTGACTGGAAGTTAGATGTGGGCTTGGTTTCCGGTGTAGGTGCCAAGGAGATTGTAGCCTCAACAATGGGCGTGCTCTACAGCAACAACGACAGTTTCTCTGATGATCAGGATTACAACGATGAAGACGGAAAATATGAGGTTTTGAAGAAGCAGATGACTTCTGATTTGAAGAAGACCTACGGTTACAGCGATGCCGAGGCGGAATCTAAGGCAACGCTCACCGCCTATTGCTTCCTCCTCTTCGTATTGCTCTACTTCCCTTGCATCGCCACGATAGCAGCCATCAAGGGAGAAACGGGCAGTTGGAAATGGGCAGGCTTCGCCGCCGGCTACACCACGCTCCTGGCATGGGTAGTATCAGCCCTGGTCTTCCAGATAGGAAGCTTGTTTATCTAATATAACAACGTAAATTCAAACAAAAAGGGTGTGACTAGTCGATTAGTCACACCCTTTTTGTTTGTTGCTCATAAGAATGAAGGCCGTTCTTACCTGCCGGAAAAAGCAGGAGAAGCCAGGGCAGACGCATTAAATTGCGCTGCCCTCCAAAAGTTTTGACAGGTACTCTTCATCCCAGCCTGCCTTCAATCTTTTCAGGTTGAGACTTCCCTTGGTCGCCTTGTCATTTTTCAAGATGGAGAGGGCCATTTTGCTTAT
>NZ_QSIG01000043.1:0-25106 GCF_003468525.1 Prevotella sp. AM34-19LB
ATTTCCTCCAGTTTCTCCAATAAATCCTGTAAAATGTCCGGTGCATATGACTGCCGATAGGCTAGATGGTCTTCAACGGTCCATCCATTTACCCCAACCTTATGTTTTTGTCTTCTCGATAAAATCTGTTGATGATATCTACGACTTTCTGAGCATCCTTGTCCTCCTTGCCGCAGTCGATGAAGTCTGACTTTTCCTGATTTCAGTAGACACTTTTTTACTTTATAAACTAGAAAGGTAGACACTTTCAATTTTATAAAACTGAAATAGTAGACACAGAGTTTTACTGTTTACAATTGCAGCTTTTTGCCCAGGCACTTTCTGCCTAGAACAATGGCGAAAAGAGTTATTTCGATGCGCAGCAGGTGAGGGTGACCATAAAGAGCAAGAGATTTGCAGATGGAATGAAGTATCCTGTAAAGAAAAAGTGAAACAATGAGACTTCTATGAGTTGCCTGGCTTGCGTGGATTTGGCGTTTCAAACATTAAAAATATGCTTCAATTCTATGAATTGTGGAAAGATGTATTAAATCGTCAGCCAATGGCTGGCGATTTGCAAGACGTTGATAATGAGGAGATATTGCCCACTCATGCCTTGCTGATGTTAAATCGTCAGCCAATGGCTGACGATTTGGACGTACATGATTTCTTCTCCATTAGTTTTAGTCATCATTGCGAGATAATGTCCAAGACATCTACAGTAGAAGAACGTGTGTTCTACATCCATCAACGTAGATTTTTCCTTTCACACTTAAACGCTTGATTATAATCGTGTTATTGTGTTTGTGAAAGGGTGATGAAATTCAAATTTTTATTTTTTTTGAGTCTGTTTGTGAAGGTGACATTATGGCACTAACTATTCACCAAAGTTAGTTAATGCCTTGGGCAGAGTGTAACTGTCCAAGGCTATTGTTTAATTTATATTGAATCCTCTTTTGCAAGTGGACTCATTAAATGGTTGTGCAAATTCATCAGTTCTTCAAGGATGTTGCGAATGACATCTTGTTCATTAAGACCATATTCCTTAAATGCTTTGCGAGCTAACCAAAGATTATTTCCTATAGCCTTTTCTGTATCAAATCCATAGTCGGATAAAATTTCTCGATATAAGTACTCATTGGGAGCTTCTTGATAGGTATAGTTGTAATAAGATTTGCCCTTCTTGAGATGCCTGAAACCAACAAATCCTTGTTCCTTGTCTGTTACGGTCAGTTCTATTAAATCATCAAATATGTAACGATGATTTTTCTCTTCCCCTTTTACCAATGAAAGTTGCTCGTTAAGTGCAGCTGTGATTTTCATCATTATCGCACTATTGTTTATTTTTACAATGGATGCTGTAGTTGCCTCAATTAATTCTTTGGGAACAACAGGAATGAGTGTATTCTGGAAAAACTGATATTTTGCTCTTATGCACTTTTCTTTATTCTTGCCATACATCATGAGATATAGCGGATGGATGAAAGTGTTTTTCTTGAAATCATCATTCAAGTACAATGCCCCCAATTCCTTCGCAGCATTAAAGAATTGTCTTGCTGTAACTTCATATGTTTTGTGCCAAGCCAAATCTGCGAATCCTAGATATACTGGGAAAGACAGATGTTGAATATCATAATCTACCATATTGGCAATTTCCAATTGGCTTACTTTATTTAGTGCTGTTGTCAAGTTAGCTTCGCGAAGATAAAAAAGATTGAATATTTGAATTACGCCTTCAAGTTTCTCACCTTTAGTTGCATAGTATTCTGAAAACAGCCTACCTATGCATTCCATAGTGGGGTCTGAGGAAAATTCATACCAATCGGCTCTAAGCTTACCATCATCAAAGAAGCTAAGTTGTTTCAATTCTTCTGGAGTATTTATTGCAGCATGATCGGGGCGTTTGAAGTTTGCGGCACCAGGATTCTTCATGACAACAGATCCTTTAACTTCCCACGAATTACCAAATTTCAAAATGGTTCTCCATCTAATGCCATCACCTTTTGATCCTAAATTTGTATAATGTGTAAAAACCTTCATTTATCTATTCTCCTTATTTATTAAGTTTACTACTACTTTTACCATTACGTTTTTTTCTCTGTTCGGCTTTCTGCAATCATCAGTGTCAGAGTTGCAAGCGTTTTACATTCTAGTAATTGTTATTCGTTTTTATACAAATCCCATAGGCCTTTTGCCCAATCTTTCATTGTCTTGCGCAGCGATTGAGGCTCCATCACTTCAATCATGTTTCCAACACGAAGTAGCTCCATGATAAAATCGTATGTAGGACGAAGCGTTAGTTCAAAATCCGCATAAGCGTCACAGGCATACAGTTCCCTTTGTGAAATATGGATAGGCAAAGAACGTACATACTGCTGATGCTGCTTGTATGCACGGATAACGATTCGTTCTATAGCAATATTCTCATCAGTAACTATGCTGAAAAACGTGGAGAAATATGCCTTGGCATTGAAATCTTTCAGGATGGAAAAACGTTTGTTTGTTACTTCTGCATTTTCCAAACGGTCAAGTCCGTAAATGCGCATTTTGTCATCATTGAGACTCTTTGCCAGTAGATACCAACGTCTTTGGAATATTTTCAAGCAATATGGCTCAACAAGAAATGTATAAGATTTCTTGTGCACAAAATTCTTGTGCGTTATGGATATTATCATGTTCGCTTTCATTGCCTCAATGATGATTTTCAAGAAATCACGATTGGATGGTATCTCTTCCAGAAGAATTCGATTCTTCAGTTGAAGACTTTGTGACAATGTGTTGGTTGTGGAATATGCATCTAAAAGCCAACGGACTATTTCACCATTGCTCAAACTTTCAGGATTCGTTATATAGTAACGATAGCCACCCTTCATGTTACATTCAATGTTCACACCAAATGCCATAAGAATGTTTCCTTTCCAGCGGTCGAACGTTTGTCGTGGTAAAGGTTCTCCATTACTGACGTTTATGTCACGCATCCACTTGTCATTGAGTTCCTTCAACGACATGCCACGTTCACCTGTGCAGTAGAGCGCGTTAACTATCCATATATATTTTTCTATTGTTGTCATTACTTATAAAATGCCATTTCTATTCTCATTTCATTACCACACGAATCATCTGTTTTAACATAGAGCCGATGTTTCCCCAACTGTCCTTTTGTCAAAATGCCTATTATCTGCTTTTCCACGTCTTCGACAGGATGAGTTGAAGATACACTTAGACAAATAAAACTATTTGCATTGCGTGAAATGTTATCCAATGCACCATACTTTTCTATGAGTTCTTTGAGGTAGTCAAAACGTTTAGCTGCATTGGACGCAATACTGTCAAGCCGCTTTATGTTAACATGGTTGGAATGATAAAGTATGCTGAGTTCTTGTAATGCAAGTTTTTTCTCAATACCGTATACACATTCTGTAATGCTATCTATGAAAGAAGAGCACCAACTGATGCGTTTGCTGTATTCTCTGTTTATCATTCTACGTTTCCATTTGCGCCAACATCTCTTTTGATATGGTATCCACGTATAGTCACGGCTGTTTTGCTTTGTCCATTTGCGATGACGATAGTATTTCATTTCGTTTCTGACCTCTTTGTGGAACGAGGCTATTGTCGCCATCTCACGTTTAGAAGGGATTATATCTGAATATTTCTCCTTGTATGAGCTTAATAATGAACTCTTTTTGTTGACTCCATCAAACAAATCATCAAAGGTTTCTTCACGTTGATATGGCAAATATCCATAAAAAGACGTATGCCATAAGCAGCACGCTGCAATTTCAGCATTAGGTGCTTTTACCTCATCGTCAATGACCAGCTCTTTGGAAAGGCAGTTCTCCCAAAGGGCACATTCTAAGGAAAATGCATCCAAATGCGTTTTCTCGCCTTCTTTATATAACGATACTCGAGCTTCTTTTCGTTCTATCAATTTAGGGTCGGAAGGAGCAAGACTTCGCAAATAGTCAAAATGTTGCTTGTAGGAAGCCAGTAATCCTCTAACGTCACAATTCTTATATCGATCAAGAATATATGGCGCAATCTCATCAAACGTAAGTGAGTCAAGTAATTCTTTCAAAGTCATAATAGTATTTATTTTTTTTGCAAAGTTATGGTTGGGATGTCCCAAAAACTGTGACACGTTTGCGAAAATACCATATAATTTATCATTTTCTCTCAAATACTTCTAATCCAGTGTTGCATATATAAAAAAGTCCTGTAAATCTTTCAATTTACAGGACTTCTTTTTGCGGAGAGAGAGGGATTCGAACCCCCGGTACCTCTCGGTACGACGGTTTTCAAGACCGTTGTAATCGACCACTCTACCATCTCTCCAAATTCGGTCGGATGACTATAGCTTGGTTTTCTTAAGCGGATGCAAAGGTACAACCTTTTTTTGATTCCACCAAATTTTTGAGGAACTTTTTGAGAAAAAATGTCGAAAAACATGGGAAATAGCTCTGAAAATGCCTCAGAACTGGCGAAAAAGGCATAAAAAAAGGGCTACCGCCGTAGCCCCAACCTTGATAACCTTAAATCTAATACTATGAAAAACACAGTGCAAAAATACGAAATATATCTGTTCCTTGTGTATAGAAAACAGAAAATCTATATTTTAGCTGTGATTTTTTACCTTTTTTAAGCGTTCTCCTTTCTATTTTAAATAACCTTTAGCCTTGAACTCTTCCATCAATGGCAAGGCGAGAACCTTGGCATCTGGGTGAGGAGCTCCTGTGGTTCCTAAAGCGCGGAGATCGAAGAAATGCTTCCAGTCGCTGATAAATGCGGTATGTACCAACTCTGTGTTGCAATCCAATGGCAGGATGGCACGAGCCTCCTGTGGTTTGCAGCCAGCTTCTATCAATTTCATATAGGCATATTCTGCAGCCTGATTGGCGAAGATCCAGGTGTCGAGCTTGCTCCATTCCTGTGCTCTGCCTTCGGCAATGTCGGCGCACATATCTTCCAATCGGTAATCTTCTTTCTCCTGAGAACCATTATAACCTTCTTCTTCTACCCAGGTAGGAAGGTTGATCGTAATTTCATTGTCGAACTTGTTCTTGGAGTAGTTGCAGTAGCGTGTGCTCTGCTCTGCCATAGAGTTGGCACGATGGCGGTTGTACTCACGGGTAATGGCAATTTGTGTGGTGAAATGAACGGTGATGCGGAGCTCGTGCTTTCCTTCCTCATAGTCGCTGAGGTATTTCAAATCATCCATCGCCTTGTTTTCTGCCAGAACACGGAGATTGGTAGTGATGTAATCCTTGCCGTCGATGGTGTGGCAGCGAGAGAACTTATTGCTTGTATAGAGTGGTAACTCCCCATGATTGCATACGAGATAGACTGTGCCGTGTTCCAACATTGCATAGTGCTCACTCTGTATCATTCTATCTACGAATGGCTTAGCCGAGTCGTTGGTGGTGTTGTTCTCACTTTTGTAGCACACTCTTCCGGCACGTTCTATCTGCTGATAGATGCCGAGTTCTCCTGGCTTTTGCAGCCAAATCTCATGTTGAGGCCTTTCTATTTTCATTGTTTTCTATTTTTATATCATTGATTGCTTATTATTATTACGGTGCAAAGGTACATTATTTTATGGAGACAACAAAATAATCGGGTGTTTTTTTCGTACTATATATATAATGTACTATATATAATAAGGTGTAATCATTGGAATATATGGAAATATACCCCAGTATATGAAAATAGGAACTAAAATCAATAATATAAATATATGGAAATAAAACCAATAGCAAGATTCCGTTCTCCGTTCAGCAGCAAGTTTGGTATTCCCAAGCAGGCTGGATTGGTGGCTGAACTGGAAGGACAGATTGTTTTTGAACCCGAATATCGCAATCCGGATTTCCTCAGAGGAATGGAAGGTTTCGATTTTCTCTGGCTTATCTGGGAATTCTCGGCAAATAAGCATAAGGCGAACAGTCCGGTTGTAAGGCCTCCGGTCTTGGGAGGTAACGAGAAGGTCGGGGTATTCGCTACCCGCAGTCCTTTCCGTCCGAACAACATCGGGTTGTCATCCGTGAAAATCTCCCGTATTGAATGGGAAACAAGCAAGGGACCTGTCATTCATGTAAAGGGTGGTGACCTGATGGATGGTACTCCCATCTATGATATCAAGCCTTACGTGGTGTATGCCGATTGTCATCCTGATGCACGAAGTGGATTCGTGGATGATCGGAAATGGGCGAAGCTGGATGTTGAGATTTCTGGGGAAGTAAGGGAATACCTGATTTGCCAGGGATTGAATGATGAGAAGATTGAAATCTTGAAAGAGGTTCTGGCGCAGGATCCTCGTCCGCATTACCAGAAAGACCCTCATAAGGTTTATGGAATGCCTTATGAGGGTCTGGATATTCATTTCTCTGTCAGCGAAAAGACGCTTACTGTTGTAAGGTAAGTGTTTGAAGCATTTAGAGAGAATGGTTTGCGATATGGTTTCTTACTTTGCAAAAGTAGCGAAGTTCACATTCTCAAGCTTGATTTTGCAAGTCTCATCGATATCCTGAGCCTTCTGATTGTAGAAGATATAGGTATCCTTGATGGTAATGTCGTGAACCATTCCCTCTGCGCCATGAGCTACGATGCCGTTCTTGCATCCACGAACATATACATTGCTGATGTGGATATCCTGGAAGTTTGGAAGATATTCCTGCTTCACTGGGGCATTGCTTTTCTTGGCTCCCACATGGTTGTCGAAGTAGGTGGTCTCAAAGGTGATGGCATCTCCTGTGATATCTGTCATATAGATATGGTCGATGAAGATGTTCTCCGAGGTGCCGCCTCGTTTTACGGCGCTCTTGAATCTCAAACCGGCATCTGTGCCCTGGAAGGTGTTGTTGCGAACCACGATGTTCTTCATGCCTCCTGAGAATTCGCTGCCGATAACGAAACCGCCATGGGCATGATATACGGTATTGTCCTGGATATTAATATTCTCGCAAGGACCGGCTTTTACTCCTGCAGCTCCTGCGCCACCCTTCATGCAGATTCCGTCATCGCCGGCATCCACGATGTTGTTTACGATGAGTACATCCTTGCAGCTTGAGATGTCGATGGCATCTCCGTTCTGTGCATTCCAAGGACACTTTACGGTAATACCGTCGATGATGACATTCTTGCATCGGGTAGGGATGAGGTGGAAGCGTGGACTGTTTAGTAAGGTAACACCCTGTACCAGTACGTTTTCACACTCGGTGAATCGAATCATGTGATTGCGTACTTTCTCCTGTGCTTCCATGTTGTCTGCTACATTAGGGGAATGTTTCAGATTATATGGATACCAGATATCACCTTTCTCATTGAGGGCACCTCCCATATCCTTGAAGCGATTCCATTCCCAGTCGCTTACCTTGACACGCTTCACGGGGCGCCACCATTCGCCATTACCGTCGATGGTTCCTTCTCCGGTGATGGAAATGTTCTTTCTCTTGCTGGCATTGATGGCTGGGGTAGCACGGTCTTCTTTCTGCCCGGTTTCATCATCTATCTTGATGAGGTCGTTCTTATCTTCCGAGAAGACGATGATGGCATTCTTTTCCAGATGCAGGTCGATGTTGTCCTTCAGGGAAATCAAACCGGTGAGATAGATGCCTGCAGGTACATTGAGGTGCCCGCCGCCCATCTTGCTCAGTTTACTGATAGCCTTGCTGAATGCCTGGGTATTCATCGCCTGACCATTGCCGTTGCCGCCAAAGTCCAGAATGCTAACCTGGTTGTCGGGGATGGTAGGCAGGGTAGGCTGCTGCATTTGTACTGGCAAGTTCTGATAGTACTTGCTGTAGTCTTTGGCACCTGAAGCAAATGAGGCTGCCGCCCATCCGCAGATTGCCAATAATGAAATCAGAATCTTTTTCATAAGTCTTTAAGTATTGTTTTGTTAATCTTTAAATTAATAAATGAGTAATATCACTTTCTAATGTCGTTACATTTGTTATCTCCTTTTCTGAATATGCAAAAAAGGCGGCTCTAACCGAAGTCAGAAACCGCCTAAATGAAAGGAGGAGTGGTACCACCAGGAATCGAACCGGGGACACAAGGATTTTCAGTCCTTTGCTCTACCAACTGAGCTATGGCACCATCTTGCTTTTTGCGGTTGCAAAGGTACAACAAAATTTTTAATTGAGCAAGAGAAAACCAAATATTTTCTCTTGCTTAATGTTTATTAACTAAAATCGCCTCTTTCGGTTTTCTTCCTCAGAGAAAGCGATTCGTTAAACTAGTCTTTCAGAGGATTCCATCCCTGCGCCTTGAGTTCGAATTCCTGACCATCGCGGGTAATGAGGAACTTGCCAAGGCTCTCCTTAGTGATGTAACCAATCTGCTTCACACCTTCCATTTCCTCAATCTTGGCATGGTCGCCGATAGGAACGGTAAAGAGAAGCTCATAGTCTTCGCCACCGTTCATGGCACAGGTAGTGAGGTTCATATTGAATTCCTCTGCCTGAACTGCTGTCTGGTAGTCGATAGGGATATTCTTCTCATAGACACGACAGCCGCAGTTGCTCTGTTCGCAGATGTGCATCAACTCGCTGCTCAAGCCGTCGCTGATATCCATCATAGCGGTAGGGCGGATGCCTGCCTCATGGAGCTGGGCTATGATGTCGCCGCGAGCTTCTGGCTGAAGCTGACGCTGCAGTAGGTATTCCTTGCCGGCGAAGTCTGGCTGGAAGTTACGCATTTCCTGCAAGTCTTTGTTGAGGGCAGCCAACTTCTGGTCGTCACCCTGCGCCTTTGCCTCTGACATCTTCTTGCGGATGTCTTCTACCTGTCCGTAATATACTGCCTTTTCACGTTCCAGAAGTTGCAGACCCATATAGGCAGCACCCAGGTCGCCTGTTACACAGATGAGGTCTGTTTCCTTAGCACCGCTGCGATATACGATATCTTCCTTTGCAGCTTCACCAATGCAGGTGATGCTGATGGCAAGACCGGTGAGCGAAGAAGTGGTGTCGCCACCTACGATGTCAACGCCAAACTTATCGCAAGCCATACGCAGACCTCTGTAGAATTCATCAAGATCTTCTACCTTGAAACGCTTGCTCAGTGCGATGCTTACCACCATCTGGCGTGGCGTTCCGTTCATGGCGAAGATGTCGCTGATATTGACCATGGCACTCTTGTAACCCAAATGCTGCATATCAATATAGGTCAGGTCGAAATGTACACCTTCCATCAGCATGTCGGTAGTCATCAGCACCTCCTTGTCGGGATAGTGCATCACCGCACAGTCATCGCCTACGCCATAAACAGTAGAGGCATTCTTGTTTTCATATCCTTTGGTGAGATGGTCTATCAGTCCAAACTCACCCAACTTAGCTATATCCAATTTTTACTTTGAACTTTAAATGTTGAACTTTATGATTAGCTTCTGCGAATCATTTCTCGCATAATCTCAGTCATCTTAGGCTGAGCAGCATTGGCAGCAATCTGTACCTCCTCATGGCTTACCTCTACAGGAACGTCGAAGCCGCCGAGGTCGGTGATGATGCTGATGCCGAATACCTTGATGCCGCAATGGCGGGCCACGATCACCTCAGGAACGGTGCTCATGCCTACAGCGTCACCACCCAGGGTTCGGTACATGCGGTACTCTGCCGGAGTCTCGAAGGTAGGACCCTGGACGCCCACATATACACCATGCTGAACAGGAATATCCTTCTCCTTGGCAATCTCGTCGGCAAGATTACGGAGCTGCTTGTCGTATGCCTCGTGCATATCAGGGAAGCGAGGACCGGTAGGGAAGTTCTTGCCACGCAATGGATGCTCTGGGAAGAAGTTGATGTGGTCGTCGATAACCATCAGGTCGCCAATCTGGAACTTAGGGTTCATGCCGCCAGAGGCATTGCTTACGAAGAGGGTCTCGATGCCCAACTCGAACATCACGCGCTCTGGGAATGTTACTTCCTTCATATTATATCCCTCATAGAAGTGGAATCTGCCTTCCATCGCCATGATGTCCTTGCCGCCCAGCTTTCCGAAGATGAGCTTGCCTGCATGTCCTTCTACGGTAGATACCGGGAAGTTAGGAATTTCACTATATGGGAATTCGTAACTATCAGTTATTTCTGAAGCTAATTGTCCGAGACCTGTTCCCAGAATGATTGCAGTCTTCGGACTTGTGCTCATCCTTTCTCTTAGCCAGGATGCTGTTTCTTGAATTTTTTCGTACATAGCTTATTATCTTTTCGTTAAAATTATCTTCTTGGTCAAGCATGAAGCTTACCTTGATAGGCAATTCGTACATGCTTTCTTTCACACTCTCGTAGAGTCCTTCTGCCTCTCTCAGTCTCACGGCATCCTTTTCTGTTGTGATGATGATGCGTGGTTCCGGCAAGGCTTCGAATGCCTCATTGATGCGGTCAATGTCTTTGTTCTTGAAGCGGTGATGGTCGCCGAAAGAGAGAGACTTCATCTCCTTGACCATCGGTTTCAAGTCGTGCTCCATCTGTTTTGGAGATGCTATGCCGGTGAGCAGAAGCACGTGATAGTCTTTTGGATCTTTCAGTTCTTTTCCTGTGAAAACACCCTTCAGTGTATCGTAGTCGATGCAGGTGAAGTAGAGTTTCTGGAAAGGATAGAGATCCATAGCCTTGGTGAGTACACGAAACTCCATAGGTTTCAGATCCTTCGGACATTTGGTGATAATCACGATGTCGGCACGGTTCTTTCCGCTTAATGGTTCGCGTAGTCTTCCTGCAGGTAGCATCTTGTCGTAGATGATGAGACGATGATAATCTACCAGAAGGATATTGATGCCTGGCTTGACATAGCGATGCTGGAAGGCATCATCAAGCAATACCACATCTACATCCTGGGTCTCCTCGTTGCTTTGCAGGTTGTTGATGCCTCTTACTCGTTTGGCATCTACCGCTACGTAGATATCAGAAAACTTCTGGTGCATCTGGAATGGCTCATCACCTATATCCGACATTTCTGTATTTTCATCTGCAAGTACATATCCGTGGCTCTTGCGTTTGTATCCACGTGACAGCACGGCAATTTTCACCTTGTCGTGCAAGAGGCGAATCAAGTATTCCACATGCGGGGTCTTTCCCGAACCGCCCACGGTGATATTGCCCACCGAGATGACGGGAATCGAGAAGTCGCGGCTCTTCTTCAATCCGATGTCGAAGAGCCAGTTGCGGAATCTTACGATGCTGCCGTATATCCAACTGAGCGGTAGCAGCCAATCGTTGATCTTTATCAGATCTCCTTCTGTTCTCATTTCCTCACTCCTTTTTTATACCTTATTATATATATTAATGTATATTCAGTACGAATGGCATTGCTGCCTGCACTGGTTCTTTCTCCTTGATGTTGCGAATCATCATAAATGGTTGGTAGAGGTCACCCAGTGTGAGTCGTAACTGCTCATCGAGATAGTTGCCGCCGCTGCCTGACAGTCCGTCTAAAAGCTGGTCTATCCAGTCTGCAGGCATAGGATACTCTGTGGTTCCGTAATCGGAAACCTTGGCAAGTTGGGCTGCCTTGGCAACAGCGTCGTCGAGACAGCCAAAACCGTCAATCAGTTTGATGCTCTTGGCATCGGTTCCGAGCCATACTCTTCCTTGTGCAATCTTCTCCACTTCTTCGGTCTTCATCTTTCTGCCATCAGCCACACGCTGGCGGAAGAGGCCATAGCCGCGGTTTACATAAGCTTGGAGATGGCCGATTTCTTCTGCACTCCAAGGACGGGCACTGCCGGCACTGCCGTAGGCACTGTTCCGGTTGGTCTTTACCTCGTCATATTTGAATCCCAGCTTCTTGGTCATCAGGTCACTGATGTCTGGCAAGGCACCGAAGATACCGATGCTACCCGTCAGTGTTGTTGGCTGAGCCATGATATAGCTGGCACCCATACTCATATAGTATGCACCCGAAGCTGCCATACCACCCATGGATACCACTACTGGTTTTTTCTTGTTGAGCTGACTGACTGCACGCCAAATTTGTTCTGAGGCATAGGCATCGCCTCCACCTGAGTTGATGCGGAGTACCACAGCCTTGATGTTCTTGTCGTTGCCCAAATCCTGCAGATCCTGGATTACATCGTTGCTCACAATCTGCTGCTCGCTGCCGAATGCGCCTGGAGTTGCTACTCTTACGATTTCTCCCTGGCAATAATATACGGCAATCTGGTCGCCAAGGAGGTTACTGTCATCTACGGCTGCGTTTACATCGCCCATAGATACCTGACAAATCTTCTCGTCGGTTTTCAGACCGAGCTGTTTCTTTATTACGTCTCTGATTTCATCATAATAGCAGAATCCATCTACCATCTTTCTGGATTTCAGGAGCTTGGTGTCATCGAATGCCATAAGTCCGTCTGCATAGCGATTCAGGGAATCCTTGGAAATGTTTCGGCTCTTGCTGACATCTGCCAGAATCTGATTCCAGAGACCTCCGATATATCGGGTAACCTGTTCGCGGTTGGCATCGCTCATCTTGTCCTCTGTGTACATTTCTGTGAAACTCTTGTATTTGCCCACCTTTACAATGGTGAAGTGAACGCCAAATTTGGCAGCCACATCTTTTATATATTGTGTCTGTGAGGCAATACCGTGCCAATCTACCGAACCTTCCGGGTTCACATATACCTTGTTGGCAACCGAAGCCAGGTAATATCCACCTTGGGTCATGGCATCACCATAGGCGATGATCCACTTGCCGCTCTTCTTGAAGTCGGCAAGAGCGTTGCGGATTTCCTGCAATGTAGCGTAGTCTGTACTCAGAATACCCGTTTCCAGATAGATACCCTTCACCTTATCCTCCTGTTTTGCCTTCTTGATGGCTGAGAGGATATTGTTCATGCCAAGGTTGTTGTATTGGTTGCCGGTGAGCTGTCCCAACCAGTCGTCGTTTGCCTGATCACTGATCTGACCTTGCAGCTTCATCACCATCACAGAGTTGTCTTTCAGTGAAGGAGTCTTGCTGCTGTTGCACATCATACCAATGAGTGTGATGACGGCGAGAATCACCATGATGATTCCGAATCCGAAGATACCTACGATGGTAGCGGCTACATTCTTGAAAAATTGCTTCATAATTCTATCTATATTACGTTGATACCGATTTATTTTTCTGCAAATATAGTAAAAAAGTAACAAATGACAAAGAGAATTGTACAAAAACACCGAAAAATGGTGAAAATATAACGTTGTGTTAACAAAAAATGCTTATCACAGCAAGGAAGTTCGTATTGAAGAACAGTACGGATGGACAGAGTGAACTCACTTGTTATCTACCCAAGAAACCAACGGGTGGCTTCAGCATTTTTAGGTAAAGGCTGACAGAAATGTCAGTAGATGCGTAGCGGTGAGCGTGCCAAAGTGTCAGTTTTGACGCTTTGGCACGCTTTTCGTATAGGGTGAGGGTGTCTGACGTATGCCCGAATAGGCTGAAGTGAAGACGAAAAATAGAAGTAATAACAAATTAAAATATAAGAATCATGAATATTAAACCATTAGCAGATAGAGTGCTGGTACTTCCTGCACCAGCTGAAGAAAAAGTAGGTGGAATCATTATCCCTGATACAGCAAAGGAGAAACCACAGCGTGGTAAGGTCGTTGCTACAGGTAAGGGTACCAAGGATGAAGAGATGATTCTCAAGGAGGGTGATACTGTTCTCTATGGTAAGTATGCTGGTACTGAACTTGAGTTTGATGGTACTAAGTATATGATGATGCGCCAGAGCGACGTTCTCGCTGTGGTAGAAGAGTAATTGATAATTAACATTTTAATTAAGAATAAGGAAATGGCTAAGGATATTAAATATAATATGGATGCCCGCGACCTCTTGAAGAAGGGTGTTGATCAGTTGGCAAATGCAGTAAAGGTAACTCTCGGTCCTAAGGGACGCAACGTGGTAATCGAAAAGAAGTTTGGCGCTCCTCAGATTACTAAGGATGGTGTTACCGTTGCTAAGGAAGTAGAGTTGGAGAATAAGTTTGAGAATACTGGTGCTCAGCTTGTTAAGAGTGTTGCCAGCAAGACTGGTGATGATGCCGGTGATGGTACTACAACAGCTACTATCCTGACTCAGGCTATCGTAACTGAGGGCTTGAAGAACGTAACTGCAGGTGCTAACCCAATGGATTTGAAGCGTGGTATCGACAAGGCTGTTGCTGCTGTCGTTGCCTTCATCAAAGACCATGCTGAGCAGGTAGATGACAACTATGACAAGATTGAGCAGGTGGCTACCGTTTCTGCCAACAACGATGCTGAAATCGGTAAGCTCTTGGCTGATGCCATGCGCAAGGTTTCCAAGGATGGTGTCATCACTATCGAGGAGAGCAAGAGCCGTGATACCAACATCGGTGTAGTTGAAGGTATGCAGTTCGACCGTGGTTACTTGAGCGGTTACTTCATGACAGATGCTGACAAGATGGAGTGTGTAATGGATAACCCATACATCCTTCTTTATGATAAGAAGATTTCTAACCTGAAGGAGTTCTTGCCAATTCTCCAGCCAGCTGCTGAGAGCGGTCGTCCTTTGTTGGTTATTGCTGAGGATGTTGATTCTGAGGCTTTGACAACATTGGTTGTTAACCGTTTGCGTGGCGGTTTGAAGATTTGTGCAGTAAAGGCTCCAGGTTTCGGCGACCGTCGCAAGGCTATGTTGGAGGATATCGCTGTATTGACTGGCGGTGTTGTCATTTCAGAGGAGAAGGGCTTGAAGTTGGAGCAGGCAACATTGGAAATGCTGGGCTCTGCTGACAAGGTTACTGTTACCAAGGATAATACAACAATCGTAAATGGTCATGGTGAGAAGGCTAATATCCAAGATCGTGTAGCTCAGATCAAGAACGAGATTGAGAACACCAAGTCTTCTTACGATAAGGAGAAGCTTCAGGAGCGTTTGGCTAAGCTCGCTGGTGGTGTTGCTGTTCTCTACGTAGGTGCTAACTCTGAGGTAGAGATGAAGGAGAAGAAGGATCGTGTTGACGATGCTCTCTGCGCTACCCGTGCAGCTATCGAGGAAGGTATCGTTGCTGGTGGCGGTACTACTTATATCCGTGCTCTCGAGGCTTTGAAGGATATGAAGGGTGACAACGCCGATGAGACAACTGGTATCCGCATCGTAGAGCGTGCTATCGAGGAGCCTCTCCGTCAGATTGTAGCCAATGCTGGTGGCGAGGGTTCTGTAGTCGTTAATAAGGTTCGCGAGGGCGAGGGTGACTTCGGTTACAATGCCCGCAAGGATGTTTACGAGGATATGCGTCAGGCTGGTATCGTAGATCCTGCTAAGGTTGAGCGTGTTGCTTTGGAGAACGCAGCTTCTATCGCTGGTCTGTTCCTGACAACAGAATGTGTCCTGGTAGATAAACCAGAGCCAGCTCCAGTTGCACCTGCTGCAGCTCCAGGTATGGGCGGTATGATGTAATAGAGTGCAAATTTGCAACCTAAATATAACAAATAGGGGTGATTCTCAGTGAATTATCCCTATTTTTTTGTTTTTTTAGCAATTGATATGCAAAAAATCGCAAAATTGTTTGGTGCTAATACGCTTTTTTTGTAACTTTGCAAGCGAAAAGAAAAGGTAATACCGACCGTGAGGTCGATGAAGATATTTTTTTGATTTGTTTTAGTAGATTAGTTTTTAAGTAGTTTGTTTTTGAAAATCGGTTGTCGTGAGACATCCGATTTTTTTTGTGCTCATCTCAAAAATATGCTTAATCTTATGGCTAGCTCAGAAAAATGTTGTATCTTTGCAGAACAAATAGTTTTTTGAGTATCATGCATAATATTGATTGGAAAAAGGCATTGGTCTTCCTGGTCGTTATCGGAGGACTGATTTATATAACAAAGGCGGAGTTAGGAATGACTACTACGAATTCTTTCCTTACTACGCTAGGTATCTTATTGCTTCTCTTCATCGGTGATAACTTCGCACAGAAGATCGATGATGACAGAAAACGCAGAAAATTGAATGATGATGGAAAAGCTAATTAATCTCTACAAGCAATGGACTGGCGAAGAGCCTGCTGATGTCATCAAGCTGGCAGGGCAGGGAAGTAACCGCCAATATTTTCGTATCATCAAGCAGGATGGGGATACGGTGATAGGTGTTATCGGTACGAGCCGTGATGAGGATCACGCCTTCGTGTATCTGGCTAATCATTTCAACCTCCGTCAGTTGCCGGTGCCTAAGATTCTGGCTGTGAGTGATGATGAACTCTGCTATATCCAGACAGATCTGGGCGGAACTTCGCTCTTTGATGCCATCAAGGGCGGAAGAGAGGCTGGCGGCAGATACAATCAGAAGGAGAAGGAACTCCTGAAGAAGACAATCCGTGAGTTGCCTAACATCCAGTTGCGTGGTGCACGTGGGCTGGATTGGTCCAACTGCTATCCTCAGCCGGAGTTTGATATGGATAGCGTACTCTTTGATCTCAACTATTTCAAGTATTGTTTCCTGAAACCGACAGATTTGGATTTCCATGAATTGAAGTTGGAAGCTAACTTCCGCCTTTTTGCGAAGGATTTGACGTCAGAAAAGATGGATTGTTTCCTCTATCGCGATTTCCAGGCTCGCAATATAATGTTAGACGAAAATGGCAATCCGTACTTTATTGATTTCCAAGGTGGCAGAAAGGGACCTTTCTATTATGATTTGGCTTCCTTCCTTTGGCAGGCTTCAGCCAAGTATTCCTTTAAGCTTCGCCGCGAGTTGGTATGGGAGTACTATCAGTCGCTGAAAAACTATACCGAGGTGCCATCTGTGCGTCATTTCGTGCATCGCCTGAGTCTCTTTGTGCTCTTCCGTACCTTGCAGGTGTTGGGTGCCTATGGATTCCGTGGCTATTTCGAGCGCAAGAAGCACTTCATAGAGAGTATTCCGCCGGCTATCCAGAATCTGCGTGATCTGCTGAAGATGGGCGAGAAGGTTTTCCCATATCCATATATGATGGATATGTTGCGCCGACTCACCGAGTTGCCACAGTTTAAGCGCATCGAGAGTACGGCTATGACCCGTGCTGATGGTTATAAGATTACAGATAACAATATCTACCATGCGCATCCGCAGGATGGGCCTGCCACTTATTCCAAGTATGATGGTAAGGGACCGTTGGTAGTTCGCGTATTCAGCTTCTCCTTTAAGAAGGGAATCCCTGAAGATCCGTCAGGAAATGGCGGCGGTTATGTATTCGACTGCAGAAGTACCCACAACCCAGGTAGATATGAACCTTACAAGAAACTTACGGGATTGGATGAGCCAGTAATCCGATTCCTTGAGGATGATGGTGAGATTCTGACGTTCCTGGAGAGTGTCTATAAGTTGGCAGACCATCACGTGAATCGCTATATCCAGCGCGGTTTTACCTCCCTGATGTTCTGTTTCGGTTGTACGGGCGGTCAGCATCGCAGTGTGTATTCAGCCCAGCATCTTGCCGAACATATCCACGAGAAGTTTGGCGTAGAAGTGCAAATATGTCATAGAGAACAGCATTTTGAGCAGGTTTTGCCTGCAAAACAATAATATTTAGCGTGCAAATTTGGCTATCTCGCAAAAAGTTAGTAAATTTGCACGCACATTAATATATAGCTATTTAGCAATGATGCAAGCAATGATATTCGCAGCAGGTTTGGGCACTCGCCTGAAGCCACTTACTGATCGCATTCCGAAGGCATTGGTAAGTGTCGGGGGAGAACCTTTGCTCAAACGTGTCATCTTTCAGTTGAAGGATGCCGGTTTCACTCGTATTGTGGTGAACGTGCATCATTTCTCTAAACAAATCATCGATTATCTTCGTGATAATAAAAATTTCGGTATGGACATCCGTATCAGCGATGAGAGCGAAAAACTCCTCGAAACGGGTGGTGGTATCAGGAAGGCATGGCCACTCTTCGATCAGACTGAGCCTATCCTGATTCATAATGTGGACATCCTGAGCAATGTGGATCTGAAGAAATTCTATCAGATGGAGTCGAAAGAACTTTCAGATGATTCTTCGGATTCCATGAAGGAGAAGGCTCCCTTGGCTGCCCGCCTTCTGGTGAGCGAACGCAAGACCAAACGTTATCTCCTCTTCGATGATACCATGCGATTGGTAGGCTGGACGAATATAGAAACAGGTGAGGTGAAAAGTTCTTATCCTGATCTCAATCCAGAAGATTATAAGATGTATGCTTTCTCTGGCATCCACATGGTAGCCCCATCGCTTTTCCCGCTGATGGAGAATGAACCGGATAAGTTCCCCATTATGGACTTCTATCTGAAGCATTGCGACAAGGTTCGTATTGAGGGATACGTGAAGAACGACCTCAAGCTGATGGATGTGGGAAAGCAGGAGACGCTGAAAGAAGCGGAAGCATTCCTGAAAGAATTATGAATTGTAAATTATAAATTATAAATTAGACAATATGCAACAGAAGATTATTATTTTGGATTTCGGTTCACAGACCACACAGCTGATAGGCCGTCGTGTTCGTGAGCTTGATACCTTCTGCGAGATTATGCCTTACAACAAGTTTCCAAAGGATGACCCATCTGTCATTGGTGTCATTTTGAGCGGTAGCCCTTATTCCGTTCATGATCCGGAAGCTTTCAAGGTAGATCTGAGCCAGTTTATCGGTCGCATCCCTGTGCTCGGTATCTGCTACGGTGCTCAGTTCCTCTCTTACGCTCAGGGCGGTAAGGTGGAGGCTGCTGACAGCCGTGAGTATGGTCGTGCTAACTTGGAGCAGTTCGACAAGGAGAATCCATTGTTCAAGGGATTCATCGAGAACTCTCAGGTTTGGATGAGTCATGGCGATACCATCACAGCTATTCCTGAGGACTATAAGTGCATCGCTTCTACTGCCAATGTGAAGTATGCTGCTTATGCTTCTACCAAGCAGCCTGTTTGGGCTGTACAGTTCCACCCAGAGGTGTTCCATTCTTTGCAGGGTACACAGCTCTTGAAGAACTTCGTGGTAGATATCTGCGGTAGCAAGCAGGATTGGAGTGCTGACTCTTTCGTTGAGACTACTGTAGCAGAGTTGAAGGCACAGTTGGGCGACGACAAGGTTATCTTGGGTCTTTCTGGCGGTGTTGATTCCAGCGTAGCTGCTGTTCTCTTGAACAAGGCTATCGGCAAGAACCTTACCTGTATCTTCGTAGATCACGGTATGCTCAGAAAGAATGAGTTCCGTGATGTAATGGAGGATTACAAGTGCTTGGGCTTGAACGTGATTGGTGTTGATGCTTCTGAGAAGTTCTTCACTGATTTGGCTGGTGTTACAGATCCTGAGGAGAAGCGTAAGATTATCGGCCGCGACTTCGTAGAGGTTTTCAACGCTGAGGCTAAGAAGCAGACTGGTGCCAAGTGGTTGGCTCAGGGTACTATCTATCCAGACCGTATCGAGAGTTTGAACATCACTGGTAAGGTAATCAAGAGCCATCACAATGTAGGTGGTCTTCCTAAGGAGATGAACCTTCAGTTGTGCGAGCCTTTGAAGTGGTTGTTCAAGGATGAGGTTCGTCGAGTAGGTCGCTCTATGGGAATGCCTGAGCACCTGATTACCCGTCATCCATTCCCAGGTCCTGGTTTGGCTGTTCGTATCTTGGGTGATATCACTCCAGAGAAGGTACGCATTCTTCAGGATGCAGATGATATCTATATCCGTGGCTTGCGTGAGTATAAGGTGAAGTTGAGTGGTGAGGAAGCTCGCCGCGTCCTGGCTGCCGGTGTTCCTGCTGACATGCAGAATGGTGAGATCGAGGTTTCTCTCTACGATCAGATTTGGCAGGCTGGTACCGTATTGCTTTCTACCGTCCGTTCAGTAGGTGTAATGGGTGATGAGCGTACATACGAGCACCCAGTTGCATTGCGTGCCGTAACAAGTACTGATGCGATGACTGCCGACTGGGCTCATCTCCCATACGACTTCATGGCTAAGGTAAGTAACGAGATTATCAATAAGGTAAAGGGCGTTAACCGCGTTTGCTATGACATCTCTTCAAAGCCACCTTCGACAATTGAGTGGGAGTAAATTCCACGTCAATGAATGGGAGTAATTCCACGTTTTTAAGAGTGGAAATGATATAAAAAAGACCAACATTTGAGTTTGAAATTCAACTCAGATGGTGGTCTTTTTTCTTATTAATGAGTACTGAGTACTTTTGGAATGATGTACTCAGTACTTTTTGTTTTTAATAACCGTCATTCTGCTTCAACTGCGTGTTAGCATCACGTGCACCCTGTGGGATAGGGAGATAACGGTTGGTGGTCTTGAATACACGATCCTCAATCTTCTTGTCAGCTGCAGAAGCATTTACATTGATAGTGGCACGCATACCAGGAGCCACAGACTTATCCATGCTTACAGTACCTACCTGACGCTCCAATGTGCAGTTCAGCAAGGTCTCAGCCAACATCTTGCCACTGGCATCTTTCCAGCGTAAGATATCTGCACGGCGGATACCTTCACCTGCGAACTCAACACCACGCTCGCGACGAATCAACTCGCGAAGCTTCTCCTTGGTATTGTACTTAGCTTCATCTACATTAGGCATACCTACACGGTTACGAACCATATTCAGGTAGGTATAAACTTGAGCAGAAGGACCATTCAATTCATTCTCTGCCTCGCAGTAAGTTAGCAATACTTCTGCATAGCGGAAGACGATAGGCTGACAGGTTGTGTTCCAGATATCAGGATACTGGTTCATAGGTGCCAAGTACTTACCCCATGTCAAACCAGTCTTTGAACTGTTGTTGGCTGCGAGATAATAGTTGGCATTGGTAGCTCCATTAATCGTCTTGTCGAGTGTATTGAAGATAGCCTCTTTACCATTACCATTGATGTAGTCACAACCAGGATAGATGACAGTCATTGCCATACGTGGGTCACGGTTGTTGAATGGATGGGTAGGATCATAGCCAGAACCCGGTTCGTCCTTGGTCAAGCCGTTTGCCATTTCATAGGTGTCGATCAAGCCGTAGCTAGGAACGATAGAAGACCAACCGCCATCAGCATTGTTGTACATACGGCCAATCACATCGTTATAGTAGTCGTTTTCTACAGCCTGTACAGCAAGGATGATTTCCTTGGAATCCTGACCTGCTACATTGAACAGGTTAGCATAGTCTGGATCCAACTCATACTGATTCAATGCAATGATCTTCTCTGCACGATCCTTAGCAGTAGCATAGTCTCCATAATAGAGAGCCTCTCGCATACGGAGAGCCAAAGCTGCACCCTTGGCAATGCGACCACGGGCTGCAGGAGTTACATTGATATCGTTTACCAACTCGTCGAGTTCTTTTTCGATA
This sequence comes from Prevotella sp. AM34-19LB, assembly GCF_003468525.1. NCBI lineage: Bacteria > Pseudomonadati > Bacteroidota > Bacteroidia > Bacteroidales > Prevotellaceae > Prevotella > Prevotella sp. AM34-19LB. Next base: position 21,255 of record NZ_QSIG01000043.1, read on the forward strand.
TACTCCTTCACCTCCTGCTCGGTATTACGAGGTACCATCGCTTCCTCTGCAGTTGCATAGCTTTCGATGAGAGGCACACCACCATAGTTCCAGTTCATCAGGAAGTAGCGGTAAGCGCGGATCCAGCGAGCCTGAGCCTTGATATCCTTCTTGGCAGCTTCTGGCATGTTACACTTATCTACGTTAGCCAACAACTCGTTGACGCGGCGGATGCGTGAGAAGTCGTACCAGTCTCTTCCGCTAGATGCGGTCAAGGTACCATTACCGATAGGAGTATAACCCTCCCAAGGGAACTGGTCGTAACCGAAGTCACTTGTACCATCCCAATACAGGAGGAAACCGTCCCAACCCCAACCGGAGTTGTACTGGTCTTGCCAGTTGTTGTAACAGCCAACGAGGAACTTGTCTGCGTCTTCCTGAGTCTGCCAGGTGCTGACAGGTGAAAGAGCATCCTTTGGGGCTGTATCGAGGAAATCGGAGCATGAGGTTGCCAAGAGGGCGGTCATGCCGATGAATATATATTTCTTAAGATTTCTCATGATAATATCCTTTTTAAGTTATTAGAATGTTACGCTCAAACCGAATGAGTGAGTGCGGAGCAATGGATAAGAGCTGAGTCGCTGACTGGTTGCCTCTGGATCCACGTTGATGTCGAGATTGTCGATTGTGAACAGGTTCTCGCAAGAGTAGTAACACGTACCTTGTTGACATGAAGGAATTCGAGTGCCGACTTAGGAAGTGTATAACCCAACTGCAAGTTCTTCAAACGGCAGTAAGATACATTCTTGAGCCAGAATGTAGAAACAACATTACGTGAAGAGCTAGGAGAGTTTGTGTCAGTAAACAATCGTGGCATCTTAGGATTTGACTTGTTGTAGGTCCAAGAGTCTCTCCAGATGGTTGCTGGGTGAGAGCTGTCGCCCACAAAAGCACCCTCTACCTCGTATGCATCGAAGTAGCGATAAGCCTTAAACTGTCCGTTGAAGAACAAGGAGAGGTCGAAGCCCTTCCAAGCTGCGTTCAGGTTCAAACCGAATGTCCAGCGAGGAACAGAACTACCTGCATAGAAGCGGTCGTTCTCTGCATCAATCTTGCCGTCACCATTGATATCTACATATTTCAAGTCACCAGCCTTGAACTTACCACCACTGAATGGGCAAGCACCCTTTGAACCGTCTGCTGGCCAGTAGTAGTCCATGTATTCCTGTGCTTCCTTATCTGTCTGGAAGAATCCGTCAGCCTTATATACATAGTAGCTGTTGAACTCTTGACCCGCAGCGTTGCGCTGGTTGTAGCCAGTACCTACGTATCCCTTACCTGGCATGCTCTCAATCTTGTTCTTGTTGTATGCAACATTCAAGCCTGCGCCTACAGTCACCTCACCAAACTTATCGTTGTAGTTGAGGCTCATCTCGACACCCTGGTTGCGCATCTGACCCACATTGTCAAGATAGCTACCCAAAGCGAACTCGTAAGGAGCATCTACAGAGATCAAGATACCATCTGTAAGACGGTTGTAGTAATCAACAGATGCAGTAATCTTGTTGTCGAGGAATCCCAGGTCAACACCTACGCCCCATGTGGTCGCCTTTTCCCAAGTGATGGTGTTGATCTTGTATGAACTCTGGTAGTATCCGGATGTTACCTTGCCGTCGAATGCATACTTGGCGTTGATACTGTATGTATTGATAGCTGGATAGTAGTCGCTCAAAGCCTCCTGGTTACCCAATTGACCCCAAGATCCGCGAATCTTGAAGTTAGAGAGCCAAGACTTGGTACCCTCCATGAAAGCTTCCTCGCTTACACGCCATCCTGCAGAGAATGATGGGAAGTAACCCCAACGATGACCATCTGCGAAACGGCTGGATGCATCAGCACGGAGGTTAGCCTCAAAGAGGTAACGGCCTGCAAAGTCGTAGTTAACACGACCAAACCATGAAAGCATATTCAACTCACGGGTATTTCCCTGTGCCTGCTGGGTAGATACATCACCCGCATTGATATCGGTCACATTATTGTTAGGGAAGTTCTTGCGGTAAGTGTACCAATACTTATAGTCGTAAGCCTCTGCATGCCATCCTGCCAAAGCCCCAACGGTATGCTGTCCGAAGGTCTTGTTGTAGTTCAACAATGCTTCGAAAGTTTTACGTTCCCACTTATATACTCGTTCATCGTGGAAATTTGGATCGGTCTTCTTGTTCGCATTGTAAACGAAGAACTTCTGGAAGTAGTCGTAGTTCTGGTTGTCGTTTACATAAGATGCACTCAACTTAGCTGTCAAACCGTCAAGAATCTTGTAATCAACACCGAAGAGACCTGTGAAGTTGGTATTGCGGCGATATACCTTCAGATCGTTGTCGAGCCATGCAATAGGGCTACCATCAGAGATAGTTCCCCATGTGCCGTCGTCATAACGAGCGGTAATCCATGGTGAAATCAAGTTGAGCTGACGGATGATCTGGTCAGAACCACCACCTGCGTATGCAGAAGAAGGGTCGGTATAATCGTTCTTGATGTAAGCGAGATTCAGGCGGGCTGTAAGGCGGCTGTTGATCTTCATCTCCAGGTTGGTACGGCCGTTTACCTGCTCACGGCCAGCGTGAGGCAAGATACCCGACTGCTTCAGGTAACCTACAGATGCGAGATAGTTTACGCTCTCAGTAGCACCATTCACGCTTACGTTGTGGTGCTGCAGAGAACCTGTTTTGTAAGCCAGGTCGTACCAGTCGGTATTAGGGAGTGCATTGATTTCCTCTTCAGTGGCGAATTTCTTAGCCTTGCCCTCGCTTTCGAGCGCATCATTCAGCATGTGGGCATACTCGTATGAATCCAGACGGTCGATCAGGCTGGTTGGATTCTGCACACTCACATAACCATTATAAGAAACTTGAGGCTTGCCGCTCTTACCACGCTTGGTAGTGATAAGGATAACGCCGTTGGCAGCCTTGGAACCATAGATGGCAGCAGAAGCAGCATCCTTCAATACAGAGATGCTCTCGATATCGTTAGGGTCGAGGCTACTCATGGTACCAGACTCTACGCCATCAATCAAAATATAAGGAGAGGAAGAGTTGAGGGTTCCCACACCACGTACGTTGATGCTACCTGAGTCCATACCCGGAGCACCATTGGTACCGCTGATGGTAACACCAGGCATCATACCCTGGAGTCCACTCTGCAAGTTCTGGATAGGACGGCTTTCCAAAGCCTTGCTATCTACTGATGATACAGAACCGGTGAGGTTCACCTTCTTCTGTGTACCATAACCTACAACTACAACTTCATTGAGCTCCTTGTCTTCAGACTTCATGGTAATCTGCATGTTGCTTGCAGCTGTAAGAGTCTGTGGATTGAAGCCGATGTAGGAAATTGTAATCTTGCCATTAGGATTTTTCAGACTGAGGGAGAAATTTCCGTCTAGGTCGGTTACTGTTCCATTGGACGTGCCAACTTCCATCACGGTAACACCGATAAGAGGTTCGCCTTGATTGTCAACAACACGTCCTGTTGCTACTTTCTTCTGCTGTTGGATGCTGGTGGTAGGGGGGTCAAGTTGTCAGCTTTTACCATTGTACCATTTGCAAACGCAGGAGACATGGAAGTCAGCGCACAAATCAGCAACGCTGTCTTCATTTGGTCTTTAGGTTTCATGTTCTTACTCATATTATTTATGTTAAGAGTTGATGTTTAATAAAGATTTAGTGTATATACTTAGATCTTAATTCGGTGGCAAAACTACAAAAAAAATATGTAATAAGCAAGTAAAATGGATTTTTTTCTAATAAACGTGAAAAATATGTGTTTTTTCAAAAGTAGGGGAGTAAAATGTGGCTCTTTTTCTTTTATACCTTA
>NZ_QSIG01000044.1:0-24105 GCF_003468525.1 Prevotella sp. AM34-19LB
TTTCAAAGAACTATTTCGTTACATGAAACGTTAAATATCAGAGCGTAATATTAACAATTAACAGGGATGTTTCCAGCTTGTTTTCAAGAACAGAGAACTGGACACCCTAATACATTACACAATTGCCTCGCCTACTATCTCCTTGCCATCAATGCAGTTACATTCATCGTGTACGGCGTTGACAAATACAAGGCTAAGAAAGCCCAGTGGCGCATTTCGGAAGCCACGCTTTTGTTGCTGGCTGTACTTGGAGGAAGCATCGGGGCATGGATGGGAATGAAAGTCTGGCACCATAAGACGATGCACAAGAAATTCAAATACGGCATTCCAGCCATTCTGCTGATACAGATTGCGCTGATGGCGTATTTGCACATGAATCAATAACATTATAAAGAACGAAGTATATGAGCATTAAAAAGAATGGGATTTATTGGAAGGGCATCAAGCGCCGGATAGGGAGATTCTTTGAGAAGATGCACGAATGTATACTTATCTTCACCGACTGGCTTGGGTAATCACACAAAGTAAATAGACAGCAAAATATTGATATAATCTAATGGAAACAGAAAGAATTTTACTCCGCCATTGGCAGGAATCGGATGCAGAGTCGCTCTTCAAGTACGCCTCAGACCCTGACGTGGGACCTCGTGCAGGATGGCCAGCACATAAGTCAGTAGAAGAAAGTCGGGAGATAATCCGAACATTTTTCCATAATGAAACGACATGGGCGATTGTGTTGAAAGAGACCAACGAGCCAATCGGCTGCATCGGCTACTACACCCATGAAACCAGCAACATCCCTATCGGAAAAAACGACTGCGAAGTGGGCTACTGGGTAGGAAAGCCTTATTGGAACAAGGGTATCTGCACCGAAGCCTTGAAACTGATGCTCGATTACTGCATCCAAGTAAAGCATTTAGAAAACATCTGGGCAGATCATTTCACAGCAAATCCTGCATCAGGAAAGGTCATGGAGAAATGCGGTTTCTCAGACACCGGAATGCTGAACAGATGCAGCCAGCTTGTGGGTGGCGACAAGGATATGGTTAAAGTGTTTAAGTACAAAGGATAAAAATAAATAAACATGAATTTTCCAGAAATATATTCAGCAACAGGCATGATGGAGCTGATTCAGAAGATCGGCTTTCTCCCTCTCCTTGATAGCGGCATTGAAGGCTTCTCTGCCGAAGACATCGTGGCTGAGGATTGCCGATATGTAACTTTCCCTGAAGGCGGTTGGGACTGGCCACTATGGAAATGGAAAGGCGAGATCGTGCAGGAAATGCCGTGTATGTACGGAAAGTTCTTTAACAAGAAAGCAGGATTCATCAGTCAGGAATGGTGGCCGGACTTCTGCAACTACAGAAGAAGCAAGTACCCTCGCCCAGATGATGACTCGATAGAAGGAGTCATTCTCAGCACGCTTCAATCATCGGGCAGTCTCATTACAAGGGAACTTCGAGCTTCCTGCGGTTTTACGGGCAAGGGAATGAGAAGCAAGTTTGACGGTTATCTCACCCGACTGGAAATGGCAACTTATATTGTGACCGAGGATTTCATCTACCCTCGTGACAAGCACAATCATGAATATGGCTGGGGGTGGTCGCTGCTCAATACTCCCGAAGATCTCTATGGCAGGGATGCTTGCCAATGCAACCGAACTCCTCAGGAATCTTATCAGAGGATTTTCAAGCATCTGAAAGAAATCCTGCCTGATGCTTCGGATAAACAGATTATTAAATTAATAGGATAAAAATGACTTCACTTCAAGAAAGACTGTTCGCCATGCAGGATAAGCAGTATGCTGCTTTCCAAGCCAAACTGACACCGGGAGTGCCTGTGGAGAGTTTCATAGGCATTCGTGTGCCTGTGCTTCGCAAGTTTGTAAAAGAATTTACAAAGGAATCAGAATGCAAAGATTTCCTTCATCAACTTCCTCACGAATACTACGATGAGAATATGCTTCACGGACTCCTCGTTTCCGAGGTAAAGGACTACGAGGAATGCATTCGTCTTACAGACAGATTTCTGCCATTCGTGGACAACTGGGCAGTTTGCGACATCATGTCTCCGAAGGTGTTTGCCAAACACAAGAAGGAACTATTGGCGAAGATCAAGACTTGGAGTAAATCATCACACGTCTATACTTGTCGCTTTGGTATAGAGATACTTATGTCTCATTACCTGGACAAAGACTTCAAGGCAGAATATCTTGAAATTCCTGCATCAGTAAGGAGCGAAGAGTATTACGTAAAAATGATGATAGCCTGGTTCTTCGCCACCGCCCTTGCCAAGCAATGGGACCAGGCGATTCCCTACATCGAGCAACGCCGCCTTGCTCCCTGGACGCACAACAAGACCATTCAGAAGGCCATCGAGAGCTACAGAATCACGCCTGAGCAGAAGGAATATCTGCGGACATTGAAGACAAAATAATTATGACACAAGATACTTCTACATATTACGTTTGGATAGGTGGCGTCAGAGTCAAGATTGTGCAATATTACAAGAGTCCATTGCTGATAGAGACCCACGATAGGGCTACAAAAGCAATGGCTAAGACAAGGAAGGAGTTTCATCAGAAAAACAAATAAATGTTTCGGGCCGTTTTCCGGTCATTAAGGTCACGGTCATTAAGGTCATTAAGGATTTCCGGTTATTCAAGATATCCCCCAAGTTGTCCCTCAATGCTCCTCTAGATTAAGAATAAGGTTAAATCATGTTAGCTCTGCAAACAAAATTCATTCATAAAATCACATTTCTGAATATTTTTTGTATTTTTGCAGATATATTGCGCTGATATGGAGTTGAGCATGGCTTATCCTCCTAGATTACAGGCGCATCATTATCAAATGATTAGAGCATGAAACAGATAGAAACTCTCGTTTTTGATTATGGAGGTGTCATCGTGAATATTGATGATGCCTCTGTTGTGAAAGCCATGGAGAGCCTGGGCGTTACGGCGTTCAAGCGGCTAATCCATGTCCGCAAAATCAAGAGACTGATACACCAATATATCAATGGTCTGGTGGCGGAATCAGAAACATTGAAAGAGATGCTGAGCCTTTGCCGCAAAGGAACCACAACCGAGGATATTGAGAAAGTACTCGAAGAGTTGTGCGGCAATCTGCCCGTTGAAAGGCTGAAAGCATTGGTCAAACTACGGAAGCGATACAAGGTCTATCTGCTCAGCAACATCAACGATACGCTTTGGCAGAAATCGGTCTGTCTGATGAAGCAGCTGGGATATTCCACAGACGAGCTGTTTGATGAAGTATTCCTCTCATACGCCATGCGGAAAGAGAAGCCATCCGTCGAAATCTATGAAGAGATGACGCAACAGACTGGATTGAATCCTGCCACTACGCTCTATTTCGATGACCGCACAGAGAATGCCGAGGCAGGTAAGCGTTTTGGTTTCCAGAGTGTACTGGTAAAGACCAATCATCTGGAAGAGCATCAGGAATGGCAAGAAATCAACAAAGATATGGATGTGGAGTTAGAATTTTAAAGTGAAACAGATTGCACTGATGACGTATTTGCACATAAAATAGTAACAATATAAAGAATAATACTTTGAATATGATTAATAAACTATTATTGTCGGCTGCTATCGTTCTTAGCGGCGCGACTACTGTTGAAGCCGCACAGAAGAAGTCGGCTAAAGTGGAGAAACAGTTGGCTGCACAGTGTGATGCCGGCTTGCGTTCAATCACCGAAGATGCGGCACGTGCGCATGTCTATTTCCTTGCCGACGACCTCTTGGAAGGACGCCGTGCCGGCGAGCGCGGTTCGCGCATCGCAAAGCAGTATATCATCTCACAGATTCGACAGGCTGGCTTGAAGCCTTTCCTCGGCGAGTCGTACGAACAGCCCTTCGAGGCTTGTGCTGTGCAGAAACTGCAGCGTGGCGTGCGCTACTTCGTTGAGGCGGATTCAATCGCTGAGATAAAGAAGCAGGTGCACCGCACTATGTATCTGAGCAATGTGCTCGCGGTACTGCCAGGCAAGAAGACCGACGAAATGGTTGTTGTGGGTGCGCATCTCGACCATGAGGGCGTGTACAACGACATCGAAGGCGACAAGATATACAATGGCGCCGACGACAATGCGTCGGGCGTGGCTGCCGTGCTGCAGATTATGAAGGCTTTCGTGGCGAGTGGTGCAACACCGGAGCGCACTATCGTGTTCGCATTCTGGGATGGCGAGGAGTTCGGACTGCTCGGCTCGCGCTACTTCACCGATGTCTATAAGGATATGAAGAACGTGAAGGGCTATCTGAACTTCGATATGGTGGGTAGCGGCACAGACAGTCGCTATCTGATGTACTTCTATACGGCTGCGCATCCGAAGATTGGCGAGTGGCTCAAGGCGGATATGGCGAAGCATAACTTCTGCTTCGACCCCGATTATCGTGCTTGGGATACCCCTGTCGGCGGCAGCGACCAGCAGTCGTTCCACTTGAAGGGTGTGCCTATCGTGTGGTATCACACCGGCGGTCAGCCCAACTACAACTTCCCGTCGGATGAGGCTGACACAGTGAACTATCCGAAGCTTACAGACATCACTCGTGCTTCGTATCTTACAACGTGGCACTTGGCGAATGAGGCTGAGTATTAATAAAAATGGGATTGGATGCAGCTCATCCAATCCCATTATTTATTAGTTGAAAGTTGAGAATTGAGAGTTATGTGGGGTTGGTCGCTGCTCAATACTCCCGAAGAACTCTATGGCAGGGAGGCTTGCCAATGCAACCGCACTCTCCAGGAATCTTATCAGAGAATTTTCGAGCATCTGAAAGAAATCCAGCCTGATGCTTCGGATAAACAGATTCAAAAAATGATTGGATGAAAATGACTTCACTTCAAGAAAGACTGTTCGTCACCGCCCTTGCCAAGCAATGGGACGCAACGATTCCCTACATCGAACAACGCCGCCTTGCTCCCTGGACGCACAACAAGACCATCCAGAAGGCATAGAGAGCTACAGAATCACGCCCGAGCAGAAGGAATATCTGCGGACATTGAAGATAAAAAAATTATGATACAAGATTCTTCTACATATTATACGTTTGGATAGGTGGCTCATGTGATTATCGTCACAAGGAGAAACGAAGCCAACATTTCAATACGAAATGGAGAGGGGAATTCATCGATATTAGGATAAAAATCGCAAAACACGACGATAAAGGTAATATCTACCGTAAAAAAGGTATAAGAAAATTAAGGAAATATGCGTATCTTTGCACCCGTAAAAAAATAAATTAGAACGTTTAGAAATTTAAAGCATAAGATTATGAAGGAATTTTTCTTTAATACCATACAGGAGTTCAATGACTACATTGGGGTGAAAACACTTCATCCTCTGGTAAGCATTGCGCATGTAGAGAACACCTCTCCTATTCAGGAGGCTGTGAATCACTACGGACTTTATGCCCTCTTCCTGAAGGAAAACAAGGGGTGCAAACTGTCATACGGCAGAACAGAATATGATTTTGACGAGATGACCGTAACCTCGTTTGCTCCAGGACAAACGATTAAGGTAGAACCCGTTCCAGGAGTTCCGGTTGCCAAATATACGGTTTTGGCTTTCCATCCCGAGCTGCTCAACCGCACCCAGCTTGGCAGGAACATCTCCCGCTATGAGTTCTTCGACTATACAAGCAACGAAGCATTGCATCTATCCGCTGCCGAGGTAAATATCTTCCGTGACGTGCTCTCAATGATTGGGCTGGAACTCGAGCATCCTATAGATAAGCATTCGCGTGAACTTATCGTTTCTAACATCGAGTTGCTGCTGAACTATTGTCTGCGCTTCTACGACCGCCAGTTCATCACACGCGAGGAGATCAACCACTCGGTGGTCAAGAAATTCGTCTCTCTGCTCGATGAATACATTGCCCGGAAAGCGGAGCGCGAAGGGTTGCCTACCGTAGCCTACTTTGCCGACAAATGCTGCTATTCGCCTAAATATTTCGGAGAATTAGTCAAGACTGAGACTGGCAGAACTGCCAAGAGTATGATCAACGACCGACTGCTTTCGGCAGCCCGCCAACTGCTTGTAGATGAAACCTTAACCATTACGCAAGTCAGTCAGCATCTCGGCTTTGAATACTCTCAGCACTTCGTCCGCTTTTTCAAGGCACAGACGGGCAAGACACCAAGCGAGTATCGCAAAACTGCGTAAATATGTAAATATAACGAAGCATCAAATGTGGTGACCTTCATCTGATGAACCCCACCTACTTTCCGATTTCAGCATGAATGAAGATTCGGATAGTAGATGGGGCTTATTTTTGACACCGAGAAAGAATATCACTTTTTTTACATCTTCCAAACTGTCACTTACTGTCGATTAAAACGAAAGTTAAAACAGATAAATCTTGTTAAACAAATCATCTTTTACCACTTATGTTCATACCTTTGCACCCAAATTAATAATCTATAAAGGGATATTTTATGTTCACATAAGGATAATTCCTTAATGTAAAGAAGGATAATATTTTAAATAAATAAGAGAAATTATATGGGAGAAAATTCGGAAAGTTCAGTAGCCTGCCATCATCAAGTAGGCTTCCTGGGATTACTCATCACTCTGGGCATCGTGTTTGGAGATATAGGTACATCCCCACTCTACGTGATGAAAGCCATCCTGCACACGGGTGAAGCCATCAACGAGAGCACCATCCTGGGTGCATTGTCGTGCATCATCTGGACACTCACCCTGCAGACCACCATCAAATACGTATGTGTGGCACTGCGTGCCGACAACAATGGCGAAGGAGGCATCCTCGCCCTCTACGCCCTGTTGCGCAAGATGAAGAGAAAATGGATTTACTTATTGGCCATCATCGGTGCCAGCACCTTGCTGGCAGATGGAATCATCACCCCTGCCATCACGGTTACCACAGCCATCGAAGGACTCGAAAGCATCAGTCCCCACCTGCCAGTCATCCCCATCACACTGGGCATCATCACCATCATCTTCTTCGTGCAACGCTTTGGTACAGAGAGTATTGGCAAGTCGTTCGGAGTATTCATGCTGATATGGTTCCTGCTGCTGGGCGTAACGGGAGCTTTCAGCATCACCTCTTACCCATTGATTCTGAAGGCCTTCAACCCCTACTATGCTGCCATGCTGCTGGCAAAATCGCCAGAGTGGTTCCTGATTCTCGGTGCCGTGTTCCTCTGTACCACCGGTGCTGAGGCACTATACTCCGACCTGGGTCACTGCGGCAGAAAGAACATCACCATCAGCTGGCTTTTCGTAAAGGCCATGCTCATCCTCAACTATCTGGGTCAGGGAGCATGGGTGCTGAACCATATCCAGACTGCCTCCTCCGTGAATCCGTTCTTTTCCATCATGCCACAGAGCATGCTGATTTTTGCCATCATCATGGCCACGGGTGCGGCAATCGTTGCCAGTCAGGCACTTATCAGCGGCACCTTCTCCATATTGAGCGAAGCCATGAACCTGCACTTCTGGCCACGCATGCGAATCAAGCATCCTACCCATGTAAAGGGACAGCTCTATATTCCGGTCATCAACCTCGCCATGTACTTCGGTGTGGTTCTCATCATCCTGCTCTTCCGCGACTCCTCGCACATGGAGGCAGCCTATGGTCTCGCCATCACCATCACCATGCTGATGACCACCCTGCTGCTCGGTTTCTACCTGCGCACCAAGGGTGTGGCGCGCATCTTCATCCTGCTCTTTATGGGCGCATATTGCGTTATCGAGGGCATTTTCCTTGCCGCCAACCTGTCAAAATTCCTCGCAGGAGGATGGTGTACGATGCTTATTGGCGGAATCCTGTTCCTGATGATGTATGTATGGGTCCACGCCATCAAGATCCGCCATCATTACATCAGTACCAAACCGCTGGATGAGTATTATCAGATTATCTCCGATATCAAGGCCGACGAGAGCATCCCCAAGTACGCATCCAATCTGGTTTATGTGAACCATGCCGACAAGGAAGGTGCGGTGGATGACAAGCTGCTCTATTCCATCATCAACAAGCAGCCCAAACGTGCTGACCATTACTGGCTTATCAATCTGGAATTTGCAGATACTCCTGACACGCTGGAGTACAGTTGCGAGACTCTGGTTCCCGACACCCTCTACAGTGTAACCATGCGCATAGGTTTCCGCATCGAGCCTAGGGTGAGCCTCTATCTGCGACAAGTGGTAGAAGACCTGGTGGCAAGCAAGAAGGTAGATCTGAGAAGTACCTATCCTTCGCTCCGCAAAAACGGAATACCTGGCGACTTCCGCTTCATCATCATCCACCGCGTATATTACCCGGAGAGTTCCGACAACCGTCAACAGAACCTGCTGATGACCATCTATGCCCTTATCGGCAAGATAGGCATTGACGAGCCTAAGGCTTTGGGCCTCGACACATCCATGGTGGTGGTAGAACGTGTTCCGCTCATCATCAACCAGCGCAACAGAAACATCAGGCGCATCATGCAGATTGTGGAAGAATAGGAAGATTTTTCTAAACAAAAAAACAGTCGGATGATTACTTTTCGAATTATTATTTGTATCTTTGCACCTGAATTGCGCAAAGCAAAGTTGAAAGATAATAAAAAAGATAATTGAATGGGAAATCAAATCACAACAATGGAGCGGGGAATGCAGCGACGCACAGAACTGCTCCTGGGAAAAGATAATCTTGAAAAAATTCAGGAAGCACGAGTCCTCATCTTCGGAATCGGAGGCGTGGGCTCATGGTGCGCAGAGGGACTGGTGCGCAGCGGCGTGCGCAACATCACCATCGTGGATAGCGACCGCGTATGCGTGACCAACTGCAACCGCCAGCTGATGGCAACAAGCCGCACCATCGGACAGGTAAAGGTAGATGCGCTGCGCGATCGCCTGCTTGAAATCAACCCTGAAGCCAACATCACGGCTTATCAGAAAATCTACCAGGCAGAAACTGCAGAAGAGTTCCATATGGAGGAATACGACTACATCATCGACGCCATAGACTCGCTGAAAGACAAGGCCGACCTGATTCTGCGTGCCACTGCCCTTCCGAAGGAAATCACCTTCGTATCTTCGATGGGAGCAGCCCTCCGCCGCGACCCTTTCATGGTGAGGAAGGCTGAGTTCTGGAAGGTTGATGGCGATCCGCTGGCAAGAGCCCTGCGCAAGAAATTCAAGAAGAACAAGACCTTCCCTCGCCGCAAATTCCAGTGCGTGTTCAGCGAGGAAAAGCCGATGCAGAACATGAGCGACCAGCGACTCGTAGAGGACGAATGGACATCTACGAAGCCGCAGATCAACGGCTCACTCTGCCACATCACCGCTACATTCGGAATGGCTATAGCAGGAATCGTTATCAATCACATCATCGAAAGATAATATTTTGAAGAAGGTAATATTTTGAAGAAGGTATGATCAAGATACGCTGCGTGGTAGAACGGATTACCTACCAGAACCAGGAAAACGGATATTCCGTGATGAAAGTCAAGGTGAAGGGATATTCCGACCTGGTTACCCTGGTGGGAAACCTGCTGGATGTTCCAGTGGGAGCGGTACTACTGTGCAATGGCGACTGGAAGATGGACAAGCGATACGGACAGCAGTTTGCCTGCGAAACCTGGGAAGAGGTAATGCCTGCCACCGTATATGGAATCGAGAAATACCTGGGCAGCGGACTGGTGAAAGGCATCGGTCCGAAGTTTGCACATCTGATAGTAGAGAGATTCGGAACGGAAACCATCGAGGTAATAGAAGATGACATCGAACGACTCTACGAGGTTGCCGGAATCGGCAAGAAACGCGTGGAGAAAATCCGAGACAGCTGGGAGAAGCAGAAGGACATCAAGAACGTGATGATCTTCCTGCAGCAGTATGGCGTGAGCACTGCTTACGCCGCCAAGATCTACCGACAGTATGGCAAGGAAAGCATCGACAACGTGAAGGAGAATCCCTACCGTCTTGCCGATGATATCTGGGGCATTGGTTTTAAGACTGCCGACAACATAGCCAGCAAGATGGGTTATGAGAAGAACGATCTGAGAAGATGCAAGAGCGGAATCAGCTACACCCTAAACGAACTCTCCAACGAAGGTCACGTTTATGCTGTAGAAGAACAGCTTATAGAAGCCGCAAAGAAACTGCTCGAAGCCGATGAAGAACCTATCAGACAAGCCATAGCGGAAATGATCATATCAGAAAATCTCATCCGTGAGAACGAAGCCATCTATCTGCCTCCTTTCTATCATTCTGAACGTGGAACGGCTAAGAAACTGCTGGAGTTGATGAAAGGTCAGGGTCCTACCCTCTTCAATATGCAGGCCGATATCCTGGCAATAGAAAAGGCTTCAGGCATCAGATACGACGAGGTGCAGATCGCCGCCATTGAGCAGGCAGTACGCTCTAAAGTGATGGTGCTGACAGGTGGCCCTGGAACAGGAAAGACCACGACGACGCAAGGTATCATTTCTGCTTACAAAACGGCAGGGATGAGGATTCTGCTGGCGGCTCCTACGGGCAGAGCTTCCAAGCGAATGAGCGAGGCCACGGGCATGGAAGCCAAAACCATCCACCGGCTGCTGGAGTTTAATCCGCAGGACGGATACAAGCGCAACGAGGAGAACCCGCTGGAGGGTGATGCGCTGATCGTGGATGAGTGTTCGATGATAGACATCATCCTGATGTATAATCTGATGAAGGCGATTCCGGAGCACATGCGCCTGGTGCTGGTGGGCGACATTGACCAGCTGCCGAGTGTGGGAGCCGGAAACGTTCTACGCGACATCATCGACTCAGAGAAAATTCCGGTCATCCGACTCACCCGCATCTTCCGACAGGCACAGTCGAGCCGAATCATCATGAGTGCCCACGCCATCAACCAGGGATATTATCCGGACACGAGCAACGGCAAACAGACAGATTTCTTCTTTATCAAGAATGAAGATCCAGAGCAAGTGGCTACGGAAATCGTGAATCTTGTAAAATATCGTCTGCCAAAAGCTTACAATCAGCCGCAGAGTAACATCCAGGTGCTTACCCCGATACAGAGAAGTGTGGTAGGTGCAGCCAATCTGAACATGCTGCTGCAGCAGGCACTCAACACATCCAATCTGGGAATCAGCCGTGGCGGAACCACCTACAAACTGGGCGACCGCGTAATGCAGATTAGAAATAATTACGACAAGAATGTATTCAATGGCGACATCGGAACCATAGAGAAGGTGAATATGGAAGACCGCACCATCTCCGTTATTTTCGAAGACCATTTGGTTGAATACGAGACCACGGAGCTGGATGAATTAACCTTGGCCTATGCCACCACCATCCACAAGAGTCAGGGTTCGGAATACCCCATCGTGGTCATTCCGGTACTGATGACCCATTTCGTAATGCTTCAGCGTAACCTCATCTACACCGGAATCACGAGAGCCAAGAAGGTCTGCGTACTCATCGGTCAGCCCAAAGCCCTTGCTTATGCTGTAAGAAATCTGACTGTGAGCAACAGAAACACGAAATTGAAAGAACGGTTGCGTGGCGAGATTGAGGCGGCAACCAATTCTTCTCCACTCCACTTCAGCAAGCCGTATGTTTTGCCTGAAGAGAATAAGCCAATGATGGCTGCTGAACCAGGAATCAAAAGAAAGAAATAGTGGTCTTGTCGGCATTGTACTTTACGGTAACCGTCTGATCCGGAACACTGGTCTCAATACTCTTGATACCCTTCTCGAAACGGAGGTTGTTCTTGATTTTGTTCTCACAAGCCGCACAGTGCATCTGAGGGGTAGTTGTGAAAACCACAGTCTTGATTTCTCGAAAAACAAGGCTAATTTCGCACAATTCGAGGGAAATCATTGAAGTTTTTTATTATACTGGCTTATAATTCAGAAATTTTATCTAAATTTGCAGAAGCAAAAAAAAATCTGATGAAACATATAAAAACTGCATTGATAGGATTCGGATATCGGGGTAAACAATTGCTGCGGCTGTTACGCACGATTGAAAACTTTGAGATTGTCGGTATCGCCGACATCAACGGCTGCGGGGATTCGGAATCTCCGGGCGCTTCCTTCTATCAGGGCGAGGAAGCCTACAAGATGATGCTCGACGAGCAACAGCCCAATCTGGTTTTCATCACCACCCCCTGGCACCTCCACATCACCCACGCCACGGAATGCATACTGCGAAACTGCCATGTGGCTCTCGAAATCAAAGGCGGACTCTGCCAGGATGAATATGCCCCGCTACAAGAAATCGCCCAACAGAAAGGAGTAAAGGTTTTTCCGTTGGAGAACACCCTCTTCATGCGAGAAATCCTTGCTGTAAAAAGAATGGTGAATGAAGGAGCACTTGGAGAAATCATCTATATGAGAGGCGGTTACCGCCACGACCTGCGCAAGCTGCTGCTCGATGACAATGGGGTACTGGGTGGACGAAAAGGTACGGAAAGCGTGTGGAGAAGCCGTTTCTACTCGCACCACAACGCCGACATCTATCCCACCCATGGACTCGGTCCGCTCTACATGATTCTGGGCATCGGGAAAACAGACCATCTCGCCTGGCTCACTTCCTTCGCAACCAAGGCGGTGGGACTTCGCCAGCACATGTCAGAAGATGATAATACTCCCATCACCCTGGGCGACATCATCTCTACGCAGATTGAAACCCAGGGCGGAACGCTCATCTCACTCACTCATGACACGACCCTGCCTCGCCCAAGAAGTCTCGACTTTGAGGTGCAGGGTTCGCTGGGCATCTGGGACGGCGTGAACCGACGCATCTACCTGGAGGAGATGAACTCGGAAACCTGGCAAGACGACCACGCCATCCTGGCTCTATACGAAAGCCGCGAATGGCAGCTCTGGGGCGAGAAAGCCCTGAAGCACGACAGCATCACAAGGGGATGGACTACATCATGTTGAGATGCGTTGCCGCTGAACTGACAAAAACCGCAAGCGCAGATTCGGCGGGAAGCATCCGCTATCCTGCCACGCTAAACGACCTGGCCCTCTGGACATCGGTAACCCTTCTGTCTGAAATTTCCATCAGGGAGCATCGCCGTGTGGCATTTGGTTATTCAAGCGATTTACAATATAAAAAGAACATGAATTTATAATACATATAGAATAAGAAACAGATATGATTACAGTTGATGGATTGACCGTAGAATTCGGCGGCACCACCCTATTCAAAGACATTTCCTTCCAGATCAACGAGAAGGACCGTATAGCCCTGATGGGCAAGAATGGCGCAGGAAAAAGTACCCTGCTCAAGATCATCGCAGGCGTAAGAACAGCCACACGTGGCTCCGTTTCCGCTCCAAAAGACTGCGTCATCGCCTATCTGCCTCAGCATCTGATGACCGAAGACGGAAGAACCGTGTTCGAGGAAACCTGCCAGGCGTTCGCCCATCTCCACGAGATGCAGGCGGAGATTGACCGCATCAACAATGAGCTCACTACCCGCACGGATTATGACAGCGACGACTATATGCAGCTCATCGAAAAAGTATCTTCATTGTCTGAGAAATTCTATGCAATCGACATGACCCACTTCGAGGAAGACGTAGAGAAAACGCTGCTCGGTCTGGGCTTCGAGCGCTCTGACTTCAACCGCCCTACCAGCGAGTTTCGGGAGGTTGGCGCATGCGTATCGAACTTGCCAAACTGCTGCTGAAATCGCCTGACGTGCTGCTTCTGGATGAGCCTACCAACCACCTCGATATCGAATCTATCGGATGGCTCGAAGACTTCATCATCAACAGTTCGAAAGCGGTGGTAGTGATCAGTCACGACCGAAAATTCGTAGATGACATTACAACAAGAACCATCGAGGTTACCATGGCAGAATCTACGACTACAAGGCTACCTACAGCCAGTATCTGGAACTGCGCAAGGAACGCCGCGAACAGCAGATGAAGAAATATGAGGAACAGCAGAAGATGATTGCCGAGACCAAGGACTTCATCGAGCGATTCAAGGGTACGTATTCGAAGACATTCCAGGTGCAGAGCCGCGTGAAGATGCTCGAAAAGCTGGAACTGATCGAGGTGGACGAGGAGGATACCAGCCGACTGAGACTGAAGTTCCCTCCAAGTCCGAGAAGCGGAGCCTATCCGGTTCAGATGAGTGACGTGGCGATGTCGTTTGATGACAAGCAGATATTCAGCGGCGTGAATCTTACCGTGGAGCGTGGCGACAAGATTGCCTTCGTGGGAAGAAACGGTGAGGGTAAATCTACGCTCGTAAAATGCATCATGGGTCAGCTTCAGAACGAGGGTAAGCTGGAATTAGGACACAATGTTCGATTGGCTATTTTGCTCAGAATCAGGCTTCTCTGCTCGATGGAGAGCTTACGGTTTTCCAGACGATAGATGATGTTGCCAAGGGCGAAATCAGAAATAAGATTCGCGATTTGCTGGGTGCATTCATGTTTGGTGGCGAGGATTCTACCAAGAAGGTAAAGGTTTTGTCGGGTGGAGAAAGAACCCGTCTGGCTATCCTGAAGCTGCTGTTGGAGCCGGTGAATCTGCTGATTCTCGATGAGCCTACCAACCACCTGGATCTCAAGACGAAGGATGTACTGAAGCAGGCGCTGCTGGATTTCGACGGCACGCTGATTGTAGTGAGTCACGACCGAGACTTCCTGGATGGTCTGGTCAGCAAGGTGTACGAATTCGGCCATGGTCGCGTCCGCGAGCATCTCTGCGGAATCTACGAGTTCCTGGAAACAAAGAAAATGGAAAGCCTTCAGGAATTGGAGAAGAAATAAAATCTCAAAAGGTATTTTTCGAAAGAAGATGCGTCATTATTCATCGAATGAAGAAACGAAAAAGAGGGTGCGTCATGGACTTATGACACACCCTTTTGTATTTTCAAATAATTTCTTTCAAATTATTTCTTTTTCTTCAATTCCAACTTCGGAATCTTGACTTTCTGACCAGGCTTCAACAGGGAATTACCATTCAGAGCTTCTACGTAACATTCCATTCCTGGACCTAAGTACTTTTGGCTGAGCGACTTGATGGTTTGTCCTTCTCTTGCCGTAACAACCTCGGAAACACCAATGATACGATAGGCTCCGGTTCGAACACGGGCATCCTGGTCGTATTTGCTGCTTGCCTGGGCAGCATGCTTTTCTGCCTGCTTTCTGGCTTCTTCTTTCTTCTTAGCTTCTGCAAGTTTTTTAGTCTCCTGCTGTTTCTTTGCATCTGCGAGTTTCTTGGCTTCCAAATTCTTCTTTGACTCAGCCGATTTTACATCAATTGATTGCTTATCAGCCGTCGCATCCATATTCAGCTCGGCATTTTCGGCTTTCTTGACGGCTTCGCTTGCCTGCGCCATTCTTACACTATCCTCGATAGCCTTCTTGCGAAGAATTTCTTCCTGCGTTGGGGCAGACTTGGCTGGTGCCTTCTTCTCTGTCGGAACCTGCTGGTAATTATCCAACTGCAGAGCGAGATGATCACGCTGGGCAGCCAGCTTGCCATAATTAAAAGCAAACCAACCAAAGCCTACT
Source organism: Prevotella sp. AM34-19LB (assembly GCF_003468525.1). Classification (NCBI taxonomy): domain Bacteria; kingdom Pseudomonadati; phylum Bacteroidota; class Bacteroidia; order Bacteroidales; family Prevotellaceae; genus Prevotella; species Prevotella sp. AM34-19LB. The sequence goes on from NZ_QSIG01000044.1 coordinate 15,505, forward strand.
ATCATAGCCAGGAATACTACGCTCGCAGCAACAACTAGAGAACGAGGCAAAACAACATGACGCTTATCGGTTACCTCATCTGAAGAAGGAGTTTCCTCATCTGAAGAAGCTTCCTCTACAATAGGAATTTCTGTAATAGTATTTTCTCCATCTGAAGGAACTTTCTCTGCAATAGGAGTTTCCTCTGTTAATGTCGATTCATTTTCTTCATCAGAAACAACAGACTCAACTTCATTCTGAGCTGGAACTTCAGATTCCTTTGTTTCCAATTCAGAAGTTGCAGATTCAGATTCTTCCGGTTTCTTTTCTTCCGGTTCAGCAACATTTTCCTGAGACAATCTCTTCTCTCCTATCACAATCATTTCATCGCTAACAGGAGCATCGTTTTCTTCATCCAAGAAATCTATCACACCACTTGTTGCAGAAGAATCCTGTTCAACGAAAGAATCCAAAGAAGAATTATCTGAATCAGGAACACACTCTAACGTAGAATCGAATACAGAGCCGTCCTCTTCAGCATTTTCAAATTTTCTGTCAATTTCATCGAAATCCACACCATCATTCACCACAACGGTCTCAAACTGGGCGAAAGGCTTGTTCACAATCTCCTTCAGAATATTATCGGGCGTGAAGGAAATCTTGTCACGGCCCTCGATGATGATACGCTCGCCCGTGTTCACATCCACGCTTTCACGATCCTTCACCGCCATTACCTTGAAAGTACCCAGCCACTTCATCTTCACGAGCTTATCAGACTGAAGCCCCTCGTTGGCAACATCAAACATCTTTCTGATAAACAGTTCGGCATCCTGCAGACTGATTCCCGACTTCTCTGCCAAGCGCTGCGCCAAGTCGCTTAAACTAATCTTACTCATAGTCTTCACCTCCATTCTTCAGTTTTTCCTTGACACTGGCCACAGGGCGAAAGCCGAGCACGAGCTTAGGCGGAACAAGCTGGCGCTTCTTGGTTGTAGGATTAACAACCACACGCTCCAAGCGCTTCTTTACTTCAAACGTACCAAAGTTGGGGATGGAGACAGCCTCACCATCCTCAAATTCAGCAATCATGGCATCTATCACCTTGCGCACCATCTTCTGGGTGTCGTCCTGTGAATAGCCAGTCTGCTGAGCAAGTTCTGCAATATACTCCTTGTTATTCATTCTGATGTCAAAATATTACCTCCCATATTACTTTACCACTTCTCCGTAGAGATCAAACTCCTCGCTCTGGGTAATCTTCACATTGTAGAAGCAACCCACGCGCAGACGCTTCTCTCCTGCCTTGATCAGCACTTCAGGATCCACCTCTGGCGAGCAGAATTCGGTTCTTCCTATATAGTAATCACCCTCCTTGCGGTCGATAATCACCTTCAGTATCTTGCCCACTTTCTCAGCCTCTACATCTGCGCTGATTTCCTGCTGCAGAATCATCAGTTCGTCAAGACGGCGCTGCTTCACCTCGGCAGGAACATCATCCTCGTAGTTATTGGCACTGTAGGTACCCTCCTCCTCAGAATAAGCAAAGGCACCCATACGCTCAAAGCGCTGAGTACGAACGAATTCGAGCAATTCATGGAAGTCTTCCTGAGTCTCGCCAGGGAAACCCACCATCAGAGTGGTACGGATATGAATGCCAGGCACACGCTCACGGATGGTCTTGAGCAGATCAATGGTTTCCTGCTTGCTCACGTGGCGATGCATTCTGTTGAGCATATTGTCGCTGATATGCTGCAGAGCGATGTCAAGATACTTGCATACGTTTGACTTCTCGCGCATCACATCGAGCAGATCAAGCGGGAACTGGTTAGGATAAGCATAGTGCAGACGGATCCACTTCACACCCGGAATATCCGCCATGCGGCTGATGAGTTCGGTGATGTGATGCTTGCCGTCCAGGTCCACGCCGTAGTAGGTGAGCTCCTGGGCGATAATCTGGAATTCCTTCACACCATCGGCTACCAGTTGGCGCACCTCGTCGAGGATTTCATCCATCGGACGGGAAACGTGCTTGCCGGTGATGATAGGAATGGCGCAATACGCACAGCGGCGGTTGCAACCTTCAGAAATCTTGATATAGGCATAATGATGAGGAGTCGTGAGATGGCGGGTTCCACTGCAAGCAGGCACATCAGCCTTGCCCAGTTCCTTGAGCAACTCCTTATAATTAAACTTACCATAAAACTTATCCACCTCGGGCATCTCTGCCTCCAGTTCCTTCTGGTAGCGCTGTGAGAGACAACCCATCACATAGAGTTTGCGGAGTCGTCCCTCTTCCTTAGCCTGGATGAACTCCAGGATAGTATCGATGCTCTCCTGCTTGGCATCCTCGATAAAGCCGCAAGTATTGATAACGGCAATTTCACCCTGTGGGCGTTTCGGGTCATGAACGCAGTGGTAGCCATTATCCTCGAAAAGCTTCATCAAGGTCTCGCTGTCCACCAGATTCTTGGAGCAACCCATGGTTACTATATCTATCTGATTTTTCTTCATTCTTATCCTACTTATCCTATAATAATCTTAATCTAATTCTTTTCTCGACTATTTTACATCGAGCTTCATCTAATCCTTTTCTTAAAGTCTATAAGCACCTGTATTCTAGTGCTTAAAGAGGGAGTCAACAAATTCAGATTTATTGAAAAGCTGGAGATCCTCCATACCCTCGCCCAGTCCGATATACTTCACAGGCACCTTGAGCTGGTCGGAGATTCCGATTACCACGCCACCCTTAGCCGTACCATCGAGCTTGGTGATGGCGAGCGAAGAGATATTGGTAACGGCAGCAAACTGCTTAGCCTGCTCAAAAGCGTTCTGTCCGGTACTTCCATCCAGAACGAGCATCACCTCATCCGGAGCCTCAGGCATGACCTTCTTCATCACCTCCTTGATCTTCTTCAACTCATTCATCAGGTTCACCTTATTATGAAGGCGTCCGGCAGTATCAATCAGCACCACGTCGGCACCGTTCGCCTTGGCGCTCTGCAGGGTATCGAGGCCACGCTGGCAGGGTCAGAACCCATCTGCTGCTTCACCACTGGCACCCCTACTCGCTCGCCCCAAATGCAGATCTGTTCCACGGCAGCGGCACGGAAGGTATCGGCAGCACCGAGATACACCTTCTTGCCAGCCTTCTTAAACTGATAGGCGAGCTTTCCTATGGTGGTAGTCTTGCCCACACCATTCACACCCACTACCAGAATCACGTATGGCTTATGATCGGAAGGCAAATCCCAGTTTTCATTGTCATCAGTATGATTTTCCTCCAGGAGGCTTGCAATCTCTTCCCTCAGGATTCTGTTGAGCTCTGAGGTAGAAACATACTTATCTCTTGCCACGCGTTCTTCGATACGTCGGATGATCTTCACGGTAGTCTCCACACCTACATCGGATGTGATGAGCACCTCCTCCAAATCATCGAGCACGTCATCATCTACGGTTGACTTACCAGCCACCGCACGCGCCAATTTTCCAAACACGCTCTCCTTGGTCTTTTCGAGGCCTTTATCGAGAGTTTCCTTTTTTTTGTTGCTAAATAATCCGAATAATCCCATATTTATAGCTATATTTTTTTGCAAAGATACGAAAATATTTGAAACTAGGAGCGTTTTCCCTAAAAAATATTGTTAACTTAGCAAAAGAATGTATAAATAATCGCTTCCTTATAGAAATATATCAAGTTATTTTTATACCTTTGTATGTTAGAAGCGCCTCCGAGTTCTTAATACTCGGACGAGGAGGACAAGACATTAAACATTTAAACAACAATCATGAAAAAGATATTTATCTCAATACTGATGCTGATTCCAGCTCTCACCATGCAGGCGCAGAATGTGCTTACCCCTGATCAGCAGTTGGAAAAGGCGCAAAAAGAGTTGGAGGAAGCCAAGAAGGCCCTGGAAGCAGCCAAGGCTCAGGCAGAAGCTGCCAAGGTGAAGGCGGAAGCTGAAAAAGTAAAGGCGGAAGCGAGAAAACGAAAGCGGAAGCTGAAAGATTGAAGGCTGAAGCTGAAAGAATGAAGCAGGAAGCTGAAAAGCTGAAGAAGAATGCAGAGAATTCGGTGCCTGCTACAAAGCTGGTGCCTGCCACCAAGAAGGAGAATACTACCGAAACTTCAGAAGGTGCGGGATGGGTCGTGCCAACCATGACAGAGGAGGTAGAAGAGAAAAAGGTGGAAAAGACTGCCGAGGGCGTGGTGCTCAAGGAAGATCCGAAATACCTGGCAGGAGCCATCCAGCTCAATGCCGAGGGAAAAGTGGAATTTGTTCTCGACACCCAGGCAAGCGGAAAGAGTGCAGACGAAATCTACAACATCGTTTTCCAATATATGAGCAAGCTCATCAAGAATGAGCAAAACATCAACAGCCGCATCGCCCTGGTGAACAGAAACAACAAGAACGAGCAGATTATCGCCTGTATCATGGACGAATGGTTTGTCTTCAATCAGTCGTTCATCTCTCTCGACCGCTCTGAGACCAAGTACCAGCTGGTGGCAACCATCAGCGACAACCATCTCCACCTCTCCATGACCCGAATCGTATTCAACTACGAGGAAGGCAGAAGTACCGGTTTCAAGGAGCCTGCAGAGAATGTGATCACCGACAAATATGCCTTGACCAAGAAGAAAAACGACTTGGCTAAGATCTACGGTAAGTTCCGCCGCGGAACCATCGACCGTAAGGATCAGATCTTCAACAATCTGACCAAACTTGTTAGAAAATAAAAATCATCTTATAAAATATGGATCAGACAAAAGATAACAATATAACAAACACCCCACAGAGCGAGGAAACTGCAAAGACTCAGCCACAGAGCGAGAGCCACGAGGCGTCTCAGACACAGCCACAGACCAGCTATGCCGTGCGCCCAAATCGTCGCCACCACAGAAGATGGAGTATGCAGACAAGAGCAATATGCTCGTAGCCAGAAACTGGCTCAACATCGGATTCATGCTCTTCGCCATCGTAGGCGTCATCCTCTGGACACAGATGGACGACCGCACGATTGCCAATGTACTGCTGATCATCGGCGTAGTCTTGAAAATTGCCGAGGTTTGCATCCGACTATTCAAAAAATAAGAAATGAAGAAAATATTATTCTCTACAATCCTAGCTTGTGCTGCAACCCTACCAGTTGCGGCACAACGTGATTTTACAGATTTCAACAATAACGAGGACTCGCAGTTCCGCCCACAGACCGGCAACCGAATCAACACCGACTCGCTGGGCACCGACAAGGAGATTCCGAAGGGAATCAGGGTATGGACTGTGGATGAGAGATTTGGAGATACTCGGGCTGCCGTGGTGGACACTATGCAGGCAATGTACCAGAACACAACCTTCACGGAAGGACTGCGCGGAGAGTACAACACCCTGGGTAACATGGGTACCGCCCGCATCAACCGCATCTTCATCGACCGACGCAATACGCAGGGCAACTTCATCTTCACCGAGCCATACGACAACATCGTTACCCCGGTGAGTGACTTCCACTTCACCAACACCTACTCGCCTATCACCAACATCACGCTGAATAGCTGCGGTGACAGAACCAACGGTGAGGATGACTTCAAGGCAATCTTTGCGGTGAATGCCAACAAGCAGCTGGGTGGCGGATTCCGATTCGACTACAAATACGGTCGCGGCTACTACGATGCACAGAGCACGGCGCACTTCAAATATACGATGTGGACTTCTTATCTGGGCGACCGCTATCAGGCGCACTTCCTTTTCAGCACCAACCACCAGAAGGTGACGGAGAACGGAGGTATTACCAATGATGACTACATCAAGCATCCGGAGCTTTTCACCGAGAGTTTCGCCACCAACGAAATACCGACCGTGCTGCAGCAGAACTGGAATCGCAACGACAACCAACACATCTTCTTCACCCACCGCTACAATGTGGGCTTCAGCCGCAAGGTGAAGATGACCGAGGAAGAAATCAAGGCCAAGAAATTCGCCATGGAGTCAGCAAAGGACAATGCAGCCGAGGAAGCCAAGGAGGAGGCAAGAAAGAAAGCAAGGGAACAAGGCAGGGAGTTTGACGAAAAGGCTTTCGACAAAAACCAGAAGAAGCAGTTCTCAGGTCGCCCTACAGATGCAAAGATTGCCGGCGATGAACCTGCCAAGAACAACAAGGCAATAGTTGCAAACAAGGCAGCCCAGGACTTCAAGAGCGACAGCACTCGAATTGCAGTAAACAGCAAGGCAATGGCAGACAGTCTGCTCACCGTAGAGAAGAAGAAAGCGCAGGACTCACTCTTCTACAAGACAGAATATGTTCCGGTAACCAGCTTCATCCACACCGTGCAGTTTGATAACTACAAGCGCATCTACCAGGCTTACCAGACTCCACAGGACTACTATCTCAAGGAGTACTACAATGCCGGCAAGTTTACAGGCGATTCTATCTACGATCAGACCCGACACTGGCGCATCAAGAACACCGTGGCAATGGGAACGCTCGAGGGATTCAGCAAGTGGGCAAAGGCTGGTCTGAAAGCTTTCGCCAGCTATGACCTCCGCCACTACGAACTGCCGAATACCGAAGGCGGATTTGAGAAGTTCAATGAGCATGCTCTGAGCGTAGGCGGTCAGCTGAGTAAGACTCAGGGCAAGACCCTTCACTATAATGTCGTGGGCGAGGTAGGACTCACCGGAGTGGATGCCGGCACCTTTGCAATCGACGGAAGCGCAGACATCAACCTGCCATTCCTGGGTGACACCGTACAGGTAAGAGGCGATGCTTTCATCCATCACGAAACGCCATCGTTCTACTATCGCAAGTATCATGCCCGACATCTCTGGTGGGATGATGATCTGAGCAAGATTATCCATACCCGCATTATGGGAACTCTGAGATTCGGCAAGACTAACACCACGCTGCGTGTGGCTGTGGATGAAATCAAGAACTATACTTATTTCTCACAGCAATATACGATTACAGAAAATGGTCTGCGCACAGGCGTAATGGTGACCCCTATGCAGAGCGGCGATGCCATCAATCTGATTACAGCGCAGCTGCAGCAGGACTTCAAGTTCGGTATTTTCAACTGGCAGAACATGATTACCTACCAGCATACCAGCAGCAAGAGTGCCCTGCCAGTGCCAGACCTCAACGTATATACCAACCTCTTCATCAAATTCAAGGTGGTAAAGGTACTGAATATCGAGTTGGGTGCTGACGCCAGATACTTCACCAGCTACGAGGCTCCAGATTATTCTCCTTACATCGGTCAATATACCGTGCAGGGCAACGGCGAGAAGAACGTGAAGGTGGGCAACTACCCTATCGTCAATGCCTACGCCAATGTTCACATCAAGCACACCCGCTTCTTCGTGATGATGAGCCATCTGAATGCAGGACAAGGCGACAAGAACTACTTCTTCACCCCTCACTATCCGATGAACCAGCGAGTTTTCAGAATGGGTGTAAGCTGGAACTTCTTCAACTAGGAAGCGAATCTTTTCCACAAGAGATTCTTCTGAAATAAAATAGAAGCGAATCTTTTCTTAATGAATAACAACAAGGAGCGAGGTTCCCCAAAAACCTCGCTCCTTATAATTTAAAAGCAACAATATGATGATAAAGACAAATTCTATCAAGGCGTGGTTTCTCGCCTCCCGCCCCGTCACCCTTTCGGCAGCGGCAGTACCGGTGATGCTAGGAGTAGCCCTAGCATACAAGGATTCAAGTGCCAACTGCCAATGGGTTCCTGCCCTGCTCTGTCTGCTCTTTGCTTGGATAATGCAGATAGACTCAAACCTGGTAAACGACTTCTTCGACTTCAAGCATGGCAACGACGACGAAACCCGATTGGGGCCAAAGAGAGCCTGCGCCGAAGGCTGGATTACGATGAAAGCCATGAAATGGGGCATCATCTTCACCACCCTTCTGGGATGCGCCATCGGTTTGCCCCTCGCCTTCTACGGAGGAAAGGAGATGATCATCGTGGGTATCTGCTGCGTACTCTTCTGCTTCCTCTATACCACCAAGTTGAGTTACCTGGGATTGGGCGACCTGCTGGTACTTCTCTTTTTCGGCATCGTGCCAGTCTGCTGCACCTATTATCTGGTAATGCCTGAAGGAATGCAGACTGTATCAACGGAAGCCATACTTACCTCCATCGCCTGCGGACTGGTAGTAGATACGCTGCTCATTCTGAACAACTATCGCGACTACGACAACGACATCAAGGCGGGCAAGAAGACACTGATCGTTCACATCGGCAAGAAAAACGGCGAGCGTCTCTACTGCGCACTGGGCAACATCGGTATCCTCATCATGATTGGAATCAACATCTATGGTGCACTTACCTACGATGCAGATACTAAGTTTTTGCCTTTCGCCGCCACATATCTCGTGGTGCACAACCGAACATTCGCCAAGATGAGGAAGATAGGAGAAGGCAGAATGCTGAACAAGGTACTGGGCTACACGGCTCTCAACATCTTTACCTTTGGCATGATCTCTACCTTCATCATCCTTGGAATGATGTAGTAATCCCAGAGATACCCACCCCCTCTGGAATGGCATGAGAAGATTCTAGAATGAGAAGATAACATTCAGGAATAATTATATAATAATGTACGCGCGTAACATTAT